>BDTO01000035.1 GCA_002897855.1 bacterium BMS3Bbin05 | reverse complement strand
CGGCTTAAGGACTGCCGGAATGACAGATAGAGGGACTGACTTTATACACAGAGTCTAAATAGAGGTTTTCACGTAAGAGTGCAGGTCATTTTGCGCTATTTCCCCTCTCTGGCAAAGAGGGGTATGATTCCTCCCTGATTAAATATCAGTATCCTTCACAATTATTCAATGATACTTCCTCCCTTTGGCAAAGGGAGGTCGGGAGGGATTTTATTAATCATAACCCACTCCATATTCTTTCCGGGACTGCATAAAGATTCCCCAATACATCTCTTTGGATTTCCCGATATCTGTTTCAGGCCTTTATTATACGAAAGCACAGGGCCATCTCCGGGGGTTTTCAAATCCCCCCCCCTCGCCCCCCTTTTCTAAAGGGGGTGGAACTATTAATAAGTATACCGCTTCAAGAAGATTTTACCCTCTCACATCCACGAAGACCCATAAATATTGCATGCAGCGCAGTGAAACGTCGGATCAGGGTTTTTGTAAGAAAAATTCATTCCTCAAGATATCCAAGCAGTTGTCCGGCAACCGGTCCGGATACTTTTTTTACAGCCATTTGAACCGCTTCAGCATAAGTAATATGACCCGCCCGTGCATTTTGTGTAATCTCGCCTACAATCGATCCTGTTTTACGGTCAATGACAGAGAGCGCAACGGTTGCCCTTGCGAATTCCCAGCCGGGATTTTTCAGCTCAACAGGATTGACCACCACCATCCCTGTAATCAATACATCGGCTTTATCATGATCATTGCTTATCAGAAATCCCGATCCGGCCAGCGCCTCAGATAACCTTTCCCGGATCTTTTTTGCGTAATCTCCATTTATATCAATACAGATCAGCATTTGACTCTTCAGCACCGGAATCATGTTAAATACCGACCTTATGTTATATGATGGAGTTCCCTTCCGAGTAAACCCGAGGACCCTCAGGCGGCTTACGATTACCTCTCGTTGCAGCCAGGATTTAAGTATCTTCTTCAGAGCCATGTACCTTTCAAACCTGCTCCCGGCTTTATTCAACACCTGATATTCACCTTCAATTGAACTGTCAATATTCCTTATTTCACTCTGCCAGTTATCCCCGGCCCTGGACCTGTCGAGCACGGCAAGGGCATAATACACGCCTTTCCCTTTATCAAACCAGGTCCTATCCACCTGTACTCCCTTGAGCTCCATATCCGATACTACTCTTATATTTGACTCAATAGACTGCTCGGAGACTTCATTGCCCGATCCTTTCACCACCGACTTCACCCTGTCCATCGTATCACTGTAAACACGTGATTCAAAGATGCGGGATATACCGGCAACGGCCTGATTGCGCGCTTCGCTTTCAGACCGGCCGATTCCCGTAGCAGTCAGATATTGAGAAGAAGGGTAATCCGCCCCGCTATATTCCTTCCGGGCATCATGGGCACACCCGGATATCAGAAAAGAAATAATCGATACATAGATAATTTTCCGCAACATCATGGCACCTCATATTTAATACATAGAATAATTCCCGACCGTTTTTTATACCCGTCAATACATCGTATTGTACAATAGAAATCTCGTTTCACCGGCCCTCATGTCCATCGAGGAGACAAGATCCTTTTCACCGTCACATGCCCTGACCCTAACACTGTACCTTCCCGGGTTCAGGAAAACCCGCGTCATATAAATCTCTCCCGGAAGGGTTCTCCATGACCTCTTATCCGCCTTCTCAATTGCAGTATTTATAACGTTCAGCAGGATCCTTGCCATCTGCCTCGTCTCCCTGTTCTTTATATCCTTTGTTGCAAGATGTATAGCTGCCTGCTTCGCCACCGCCCTTGCAATAGTCCTGGCTATAATCCTCCCCTTCCTGTCCGCGAGATTCTTCACAGCTATCCTGTTAATGTCTTCCACCAGTTCAGTATCAACGGTTATTCGTCCGGACTCTGACTGTACAATAAGCCTGCTGCCCCGGCAACTCGGGAGTATCACCCTGTATTTTGGAAATGCAAGCGTAACAGGTCCGCTTGCCGTCGGGATATAAATCCGGTTATCTATTTTAATTGGGGATATTCCATTAAAATGAATCAGCACAAGCTTGCCAAGCCCCTCCGTCTCTTTATAGCTTTGTATTTTCAATCCGGAATAATCCTGAAGTTCCGGCCTGATTTCATCGAGCCTGCCCGTTGCACCTGCAACTCTGAAAAGGTCCTCAACAAGGGTTATGGGCATGGCCGTCCCATAATCTGCGTAATAATCCCGAAAAACATGATATGCCTTGTAATAATCTATAAATGCATCATCAAGACTGCCCGTGGCCTCATAAATAATTCCGCTGAGATACCTGCCGAACGCATCTTCCTTGTAAACATTTTTTTCTTCATACTTCCCGTTGAACATGGTGAGGTTTGCATCGAGCCTCCGGCATTCGACAAGGGCATCGTCATATTTATCGAGCATGACATAATTGATGGCCGAAAAGAGATTTATGAGCGCCCGCTCAAAATCTTCACCCGCATAAGGGATCGTATAATCATTCAGCATAAATGAAGCGGCCTCCCTGGAAATGCTCTTGGTCCACAGTCTCTCGGCAAGATCCTCGGCCTCGTGAAGATATTGATTGCTCTTCCGGTATTTTCCGCACAGCATATTCACCATACCGGAATCAAGATAGAAGAGCAGTCTCTTATTTGTCCCGTAATCCTCTTTACTCTTCTCTACATATCCGCTCGCCAGGGAACAGTTGCCGGATTTCATGTAATTGTTGAGGGTACCGTACCTCACCCCTCCCGCGCAACCTGATAATACGACGACTAAAAAGAAATACAGGGCAGTGAATCGTAATTGCATGCCTGAGCCGGTAACCGTTACAGTCCCAGATGCCTGCGTTTAACAACCTTCTTTATCTTTTTCTCACCAATCCAGACAACTCTGTTCGTTTCAATGTTATGCAGTTCAAGGTTAACCTGATAGAACACTACCGCCTCGCCCTCGATCTTATCAACTATGCTGTTGATCGAACCCTTAAGCATGAAATCGGCTCCAATCTCTTCACCCTCGGGCTTCGCGGTTACCTCCGAGGAATGAGAGGCCTGATCCCTGCGTTCTTCCCTTAACTCTCCTCTCTCACCACTTCCGGATACAAAGGCAACCTCACCTGAGTTGATCAATGCCCTTTCAAGATCTTTCACGAAGGTCTGGACAGCGATATGCTCATAACTGAGATTCCTGACCGTACCCACGATAACAACGGGCAGTTTCCCATTATGTGTACTTTTGAAACTCTCTAACCAGGGACGGACAAGTGCATCTTTTATCATTTCTTCGGACACGAGCCGGGAATCCGTATCATTCCACCTGCCGCTCAGGTCTATTACTTCTTTTGTATCAACTCTTTTAACACCTGCTGCACATCCGGCTATAAAGAGCCCTGTTATAACAAGAACCAACAAGTAATACTTTTTCATAATCAGAGTCCTCCTGTTAAAATAAATAAATTCATATAATACTAACCCATAAGAGGTAAAATCTCAAGGATCAGATATTTGCAAGTCAAAGAATTAAAAAAGGCTCATCCCGGATTATGGTGCAAGGGGTAAAAAAATGGTCTAAAGACCCCAATGGATGAATACCCCTGGATTATCTTTAGCTTCATATATCCCTTATCCCCGTAACCATAAACCCTTCTTATGATATTTTTGCCTTCTTAAACCTTAAAATAGTTATATACCTCTATGAAAAAGTAAATGCCTTATCCTCCCCCTCCTTCTCTATCTCTACATCCTTTATAACGCTAATTTCCTGTTAAGATATAGTATATCATACAATAAAACGCAGTGACGTCAAGCCGTTCAGTAAATCAGTAACAAGTGAATGGAATGAGACGAGGGTGGTCAGCCGGAGATGATAAAGAAAGACTATAAATCGCTAAATTCTTCTACTGTAATACCTGCTTGTCGTATCAATTTACGAAGTAAGCCGGGGCCAAGTTCACTGTGTTGGGGGATGGATAATGTCCATTGATAGCCGGGTTTTATTAGCATCACATGAGAGCCTTTCTGACGAACAACCATCCACCCTGCTCTTTGGAATTTGCGGACAGCCTCAGCGCCAGAGCAGAGTTTTAGCTCCTTGGCCATTACACAGCGATTTCAACGAGATGATTGCGATCAAAGGGCTGTTTGGATTCCATCACTTCAAGCCATCCTTCAATGGCTTCTTTGATATTGGCGATGGCTTCTTCATAAGTCTTCCCTTGAGAAAGACAGCCCGGAAGGGCAGGAACCTCTGCTACATAATATCCACTTTCATCCTGTTCAATAATTACACGGAGTTTCATATTATCACCTCCGCCATAGTATAACAAATACATCCACAATTTATCATAACAACCTTTAAAAATCCTCAATGCCTAAACCTTTTAATCCCCTCTGCCCGCTTGTTGTGCCCCCCATCCTCCTTGCCCAATTCCCCGCTGTGTCAGGATGTTGTCGTATCCGATTAGCTTCATTAATCCATCGTGGTCTGAAACCAAATCTCAAGCCGAAAATTTTGCTCTCAATCCTCCAGAACAGACCCACTAATCTGTAATTATGCCGAGAATTCCTTAGCCTCCAAGAAACGCTCTTTTTACTTCCTCACTCTTTAAAAGATTGGTGCCGGTATCTTCCATGAATATGCTGCCTATCTTAAAGACATAGCCCCTATGTGCTATCTCAAGCGCCATGCATGCATTTTGCTCGACAAGCAATACACTTGTCCCTGCTTTGTTTATTTCAATAAGCTTTTCAAAAATTATATCAACATATGCAGGTGAAAGACCAAGTGAAGGCTCGTCAGCCAGAAGCAGTTTCGGCCTCTGCATCAATGCCCTTCCCATGGCAAGCATCTGTTGTTCACCTGTAGAAAGCACTCCAGCCTTTTGTTTTCTCTTATCCTTCAAAGCAGGGAAGAGATCGAAAATGTTCTCTATATCAGCCTTAGTATTATTGTTCTTTTTCACGAAAGCCCCCATCTCAAGATTTTCGATAACCGTCATTGAAGGGAACAATCTCCTTCCTTCAGGCACCAAAGATATTCCTCTTGAGACATGTTCATCCGGCCTAAGATACTTAATGCTAGAGCCGGCCTGGAAAAACTGGACAGTGGCATAAGTGATAAAAGCTGCTCTAAAATAGGAAACTTGGGGTATCAGACATTCAGTCAAAGTCTGATCGCCCCGTACAGGGCAAATGGTGAAGCCGAAATTGGCTGATTGTCCTGAAAAAGACCGAAAGGAGCAGCAGGATGAGCAAAAGACCCAGAAGGAACCATGGAGCATCCTTCAAAGCAAAAGTTGCAATTGAA
>BDTO01000034.1 GCA_002897855.1 bacterium BMS3Bbin05 | reverse complement strand
GCAGGCATGTTCCTGCTGTCGCTCGCGGTCGTGCTGACCGGCTGCGGGGGGGGCGGGAGCAGCAATAGCGAAACAGGCGGCAGCACAAACGTCACGATCAGCGGTACGGTTGTTTATTCGCCCGATAGCGGTCCTGATGTCATGCTTCAGGGCATAACGGTAGAGGCGAGGAATCCATCGGACGACTCGGTGATCGCCACCACAACCACCGATGCAAACGGGGCATACTCCGTCAGTGTGCCGGCAAACCAGGATTTTTATCTCCATGCAACCGGTAAAACTATCGGCAGCACGACCTATGTTTCCGACAATCTCCAGATCGAAAATGAGGCGGCGGACAAAACGGTAAACTTCTGGTTGATTGATACGGGAACCTTGAACATGGTAGCCACCGCCGTCGGCATTGACACGGCAAATGATGCAATATTCGCCATGGGTGTGGTGGACGGCAGCAGTAACGGCATAGCGGGGGTTACCGTATCCGCATTACCGGCGGTGTCGAATATCTGGTACCATCAGCTTAATGACAGCTTCTCCCCAACCGGGCCCACAACTACCGCGGGTGAGCCCTCTGTCATTGGAAATGTCTCTTCTCCCGGCGCAAACGGAACTTATACTTTTACACTAAGTCCCGATCAGGCAACTGCCGGTTACACCATCGATACCACCTTCAGGCTCAGGCTCATCCCGAGCGAGATAAGCGAGCCCATCGAGAGCGACACAGGCGGCGGCAGTACATCCACCTATACCATAGGAGGTACGGTAAGCGGGCTTGTGTCCGGAGAGACCGTGGTCTTACAGAACAACGCAGGGGACGACCTCACCATAACGGCGAACGGGTCTTTCACCTTTGCAACTGCCCTTGCCGATGGTATGGCTTACAATGTGCAGGTAACTATCTCGCCTTCAGGAAAGACCTGTACGGCATCAAACAATAGCGGAACAATATCAGGCGCAAATGTAACAAGTGTGATTGTTACCTGTTCTGCTAACTCATACACCATAGGCGGTAATGTAACCGGACTTCCTTCGGGAGAGTCAGTAGTGCTCCGGAACAACGGAGGAGACGACCTGACGGTAGCAGCGAACGGCATATTCACCTTTGCCACGGCCATTGCAGACAGCGCAGGCTACAGTGTGACGGTAAAGACCCAGCCGAAAACAGCATCCTGCACGGTCACAAACGGCAGTGGCACCGTTTCAGGGGTGAACGTGACGAATGTCGCCGTAACCTGCACATCCGTCACGATCAGCGGTACGGTCGAGGATGGAAATACGAATGCCCTGCTTCAGGGCATAACACTGGAGGCGAGGAATCCATCGGACGACTCGGTAATTAACAGCACAATCAGCGATGCAGCCGGGGCATACTCCGTCACCGTGCCGCCAAATCAGGATTTTTATCTCCATGCAACCGGCACAACTATCGGCAGCACGACCTATGTTTCCGAAAATCTCCAGATCGAAAATGAGACAGCGGACAGGCCGGCGATAAACATTTACATGATTGATGATGTTATGGTAGGACAGGTGGCCGGTGTAATAGGTGGTAATGCCACCACGGATGCAATATTCGCCATGGATGTGGAGGACGGCAGCAGTACAGGCATAGCAGGTGTTACCGTGTCCGCATCACCGTCAATAACAAATATCTGGTACAACCAGGACGGTGCCGGAACCTTTTCCACAACCCCACCCACCACTATTAATAATGGCCCGTCGCTTGTGGGATACGTCTCTGCACCCGGCAGCAATGGCACCTACACGTTTAACATGACCGGAAGCACATCCGGCATGACCATTGACAATCCCTTCAGGCTCAGGCTCATCCCGGGCGAGATAAGCGAGCCGATAGAGCCATAGCAGCGCAAGACTGCAAGACGGTTCAGAAACCAATATGCGGGAGCCCCGGGTGAACCCGGGCTCCCATTTTTACCTGCCTCTTGCAGGAACAGGTTTGCAACCTGAACCCGCACAGAAGATTTAACCCCTCCTCTCTCCTCCCCTTATTTAAGGGGAGGATGGGTGGGGTTATTCTCCCTCACTATTTGCTTCACGGAGCTTGCCCTGAGCGGAAAGGCGAGATTCTTCGACAGAGCCTGCCCTGAGCGGAAAGAAGCGGAAAAGAAAGATTCTTCGACAAGCTCAGAATGACAAAAAAAACAACAGGCCTGAAATGACGGTAGTCGAAGGGCTCAGAATGACAAGTAGTGAAGGGTTGGAATAACGGTAGCCGAAGGGCTCGGAATGACTGAAAGCGACAGGTTCAGAGTGCAAGTAAGAAAGACGGGCGCTGCCGTTTAGCCATGGGGCCAGGCAAGCTTCACGAAATGGTTCACACTTTTCCTGAAGCGCATAATCTCCGTTGAGGGCGGCGACTGATCAATCGCCCGCTTTGATGCCTTCATGATATCAGCCTTGCCGATACTGAATTTCTTTATGAGAAATAATGCATCCTGAATGTCTTTATCCCTGAAGACCCTGAGTTTTGAGATTATAAGGTCAACCGGAGCAAGCACAAACACCCTGATATTTTTCGTCTTTGCCAGATCAAGCGGCGCCGCGCGTTCCCTGTATCCATCGGGAATATCTATCATACTCCAGCGCGAAATATCCGTTGTCAATTCAGCGGGGACACTGATGTTTTTTTTGATTTTTTCGATTATTCTGTAGCCGGCATCTATTTCCGCGTCTACGTCAAGAGTTGCACGGCCTTCCATTCCATAGGCTATCGCCGCCAGGCCGCCGCAAAGAATAATGCGGACGTTCTTCGCTCCCGCTTTGCCGGCAGCTTCGTCCATTGCCCTGATAACGGCTTTTAACTCATCAGTTCCAAGACTTCTTTCCATCTCAGGTCATCCGCCCTCTCAAATCTCATAAATAATTCCGGTTCGGCCTCCGCCCTGTGCGGGAGAAAAAGATTGTGGAGAATAATCTCCCTGCCCAGAAAAAGCCGCGCGAGTTCCCTGTATGAACGCGAAAATAAAAACGCCTTGTTGTATTCCTGTACAAAAAGCGCCTTTTTTTTCTTTTCAAGCCGTCCGGAAACATCTTCCCACGGCTTCTCCGAATTCAGGGCTATATATATCCACAGCAACCCGTCTGGAAGAAACTTCTCAACAAATCCATCAAGGTCACGATCATCTCCACCATTAAAATAAATTTTCTTTAATATATCCCTCTTCATAATCCTATTTTACTACACTGATGTCCAAAATATTTCAGAATGTTATTAATTTGGAAACACAGATATAATTTTTTATACGTCTGAATGCACGTGCGGGAGCCCCGGTAAACAGGGGCTCCCGTTTTTGCCCGCCTCCAGCTACCCATGATGGCACATCCGGAGTATTTTCCAACAGCCTGCTAAACAATCAAACCAATATCCGAGTATCGCCTGATCACCTGGAAATGTTTATCGAGACTGAATATTTTGCAGCCCTGTTCAGAGGCAATGACAGAAATATAGCAATCCACAATGGGTACCGTTATCCCTTTTCTCTTCATCCTGAACGAAAGCCTGCCCGCCTTTATCCATGTATTTTCACTTTGATCAATGATTCTGAATGCCTCCATGAAGTCAGTGATAACCGATACCTCTTTTTCTGATTTGGCTCCCTGGAAAAGTTCGGCAATAACAACCTTCGGCACGGACACTTCAGATATATTGAGTATCTCATCCACTTTTTCGGATAACCTCCCGGCGCCTTTTCTAAAATAATCAATCCAGACGGAAGTATCTATTAAGACTCTTTCACCTTTCATGATCCCGTATCTCCTCTGCGGACATGGTAAAATCGAGCTTCCCCTTCATGGATTTGATCTTTTCTACCTTCCTGCGCCTGAGGTATTCATCGATTGCGATTCTGACGGCTGACGCCTTGCTCCTGCAATTTGTCTCTTTTTGCAATTCATCCAGTTTATTTTTTTCTATCGTTACGGTTGCACGCATATTTTCACCTCACTGTGCATATATTTTACACAATTATATCATGAATTAGTTGTGCACTGCAATGGCATCAAGGCATCGGGCAGCAGCAGCCTGTCATACCCGGAACCGCTGGCATAAGAAATAATTCTCTGCAGGAACAGGTTTGCAATCTGAACCCGCCGGGATGATTAAAAACGTCAACAGGCCGCAGATATCCGCAGAACAACACGGATTTTTAATGACTTTTAATTTTCCTATCTGTATTTCTCCGTGAGAATCCGCAGCTGAAAAATCTTTTTTGCCACAGACTTTCACAGACTTTTTTAAAGATTCTTTCTTTTTATTTTAAAACCACAATTTTCTCTTTAGTCTGTGTCTGTCCGTGGCTAAGTATGTCTTTAAGTCTTTCCTTCAGCTTTAAGTCTTCAGCCTTTTCTTAATCCGTGTAAATCCGCCTGACAAACCTGAACCCGCGTAAGAAGTGCCCGAAGAATTCCATCCTAACCCCTTCTTTCTCCTCCCCTTACCAAGGGGAGGTTGGGAGGGGTTATTCATCATTCGGAAGGCAGTATGTTGAAAAAGCTCAGGACCAACCCCCTGAAACGTGCAGAACGGCCAACGCACCGCCGGCGGTCTCATGAAGATTCTCGCTCGCTCGACCCTGTTTTTTTTGCGGGCACACCTGCTGATTCTATGGTTTCAATGAATTCGTCAAGTTTAAAAGGCTTGGATATGTACCCGTCACATCCTGCCTCAAGGATTTGATCCCTGTCTCCCTTCATTGCAAAGGCTGTAAAGGCAATGATCTTGATGTGGCGGGTCTTCTCATCGCCCTTTAATACCTTTGTCGCAGCGAGGCCGTCCATCCCGGGCAGTTGCACGTCCATCAGGACCAGGTGGGGCAATTCCTTCCTGGCGATAGCAATTCCGGTATCGGCGTCTCTGGCTTCAAAGACATCATAACCTCTGGTTTTAAGGATATCGGAGGCAAGCCTGAGATTTAGTTCATTGTCTTCAATCACGAGGACCTTCACATCTGTCACCCTCCAAAGTTACAAATAAGCTTTATTCCCACCGGCATGATACAGGTTCCTTTCCAACCCCTTTCCGGGCACATTATTTTCTGTACCGAAACCCCTTTTTTGCCGAGAGGATTCTTCTTTGATTCATCCTGTAAGGCGTCTTACTTTCTCGGCCAGTGCATCATGAGATAACGGTTTTCCCAAAAAATCGTCGACTGCCATGTCTCCTTTCTCGTCAAGATGGGCGCTAATCCCGAGAATCGGAATCCCACTCGTTTCCCTGGACGACCGTAATTTTTCAGCAAGATCGATACCCGTCATGTCCGGCATGAGAATATCCATGATTATCAGGTCAAAGTCATAATCTGTTGAGAGGAATTCAAGGGCATCATCAGCCCCGTTGGCCGTAACGACCTCATAACCGTTCCATTCAAGGATCTCTTTGACGATCTTTCTGCTCCGGCTATCATCATCAATACAGAGAATTCTTTTTTTGATTTCATCATCCATTACTCTCCTCCCTTTTCCAGGGCTTTCAGAATTTCCTCCCTGCTTTTACCATCATCAGGGAACAACACCTTGTCTACAGTGACATCGTATCCCTCCGCTGCCAGTATGTCCCGAAGCCTTGATTGTGCCTTCCCGGTCTCTTGCCTGTCTGAATTCAGCAGAATGAAATAAAAGTGATTCGTCTCCCTGTTGTGACCCACGATTTCGTGTTTCCGGCGTATCTTTGAAGCAAATTCAGCAAATTTCTTCAGGTCCCCGGCTGATGTCAGATTCCTGATTCTCATGCGCAGGATACCAAACTTCAACCCCATCCTGCTGTGAAAAGACAGGATCCTGTCGATGTGCCTGAGGACGGACTCCCAGGAAAGGAGCCCCGATTCAGGATGCACCACAAGACCTGCAATGGCGTCTACTCCGGCAGGAGCGGTCTTCCCAAGCGGTATCGTGAAACTGAACGTGCTCCCCTTCCCCACCTCGCTCTCCACCCATATCCTTCCGCCGTGTCCCTTCACTATCCGCCGGCATAATGCAAGTCCAAGACCCGTCCCTTCATGTTTTTTCTCATAAATCGATTCCAACTGCTGAAACGGCTCAAAGAGTTTAGACTTGTCCCTTTCACTGATGCCGGGTCCTGTATCCTGAACGCTGAATTTAATACACCGGACACCTGCATCCGTAACCTCCTTTGCCGACACCACTATACTCCCGCCGTCCGGGGTAAATTTCGCCGCATTGCTGAGAAGGTTTACGAGGACCTGCTTGAGCCTCATCTTGTCCGCCTCGACAGACCGGATGCCCTCCTCAATTACCACATCAATCCTGATGCTGTGTTTCATTGCCTTTTCCCTGATAAAGAAAAGACTTTGCTCTACCGCGTTCCGCACATCGACATCCTCATGCTCAAGCTCCATCCTCCCGGCCTCGATCTTGCTGAGGTCAAGGATGTCATTGATCAATGAAAAGAGATGGCTGCCGCTGTCATAGATGTCCTGCAGGTATTCACGCTGTTTTTCCGTCAGTTCGCCAGTCATCCCCCTGAGCATTATCTCCGAAAACCCGAGGAGTGCATTGAGCGGAGTCCTCAACTCATGGGACATATTCGCCAGGAATTCGCTCTTTGACCTGTTTGCAGCCTCAGCCATCATTCGTGCATCCTCCGCCTCCTTCGTCCGCTCTCTTACCTTTTCCTCAAGCCCCTCCACAAGCCTTACATTTTCAATTGCCGTGGCAGCCTGGTTGGCAAATGCCTGGATTATCCTTACCCTGTCCTCAGTAAAATATCCCTCCTCCCCGCTGTAAAGGTTTAGAATACCCTGAAATTTATCCCTTGCACATATCAGGGGAACAGCCATTGAAGACCTGTATCCCCTTGCAAGCGCCTTCCGGCGCCAGGGTTCAAAGTAAGGGTTACTCTCTATATCATTCATAACCACAGGCGACATTCCTTTGATTGCCCTGCCTGTAGGTCCCCGTCCTTCAGGTGAGTCATCCCATCTTATCACCACATCCCTGAGATAACCATCCTCATCTCCGGACACAGAGACCGGCGTTACTTCATAGTTTCCCTTCTCAATATGTCCGATCCAGACCATCCTCAGACCGAAGATCCCCTGGACAGTTTCGCAGATACTTTGATAAACATCCTTACCCGTCTTCACGTCAATCAATGTTCTGGATGCTTCATTCAGCGCTGTCAGCTCCTCCGAGTACCTCTTTAATTGCTTAAGCAGTCTTGCATTATATATCGCTATTGCCGCAGTGGATGCAAAAGAGATGGCTACTTCCTCGTCTTCCGCTGTAAAGGGCCCGCCATCAAGCCTGTCGGTAAAGTAGAGCCTGCCGATAACCCTCTTCTGAATTTTTACAGGCACACCAAGGAATGTCTTCATCTGAGGGTGGCCATCAGGAAACCCCACAGAGGCAGGGTGTTTTGATATATCATCAACCCTTAAAGACCTTCCCTCTTCAAGCAGGTAGCCAAGGAGTCCCCTGTTGTGAGGAAGAGTGTGTCTCTTTTTAAGCTCATCATAGACTTCCCGGGACAAGCCGGCAGGAATGAAGTATTCATAGTCTCCTCTATCATTAAGGACACCCATGGCTGCATACCTTGCCCCGATAAGATTTCTTGCCCTTTCAACTGTCTCATTGAGTAGCAACTTTATATCCAGTTCACTTATAATAGCCTTTGAAAATTCAAAAAGGGTCTTCTGTTTCATGACCAGTCGAGACATTTTGTTCAGGGTATCTTTCAGGGCAACAGCCATTTCATTAAATCTGTTCGAGAGGATGCCTATCTCATCTTCTGTTCTTATTTCAACTGTAGCATCAAAGTTGCCTTTCTCGATCTCGCCTGCAGCCCTGGTAAGATGAAGGATGGGTATGAGGATAGTTTTTCTAATGTAGAATATCAGGATGGCAGAGACTATAAAGGCCAGGAATATTACGAATATACGCCCGTCCCTGTAAGCCCTGATCCCCCTGTCGTTATCACTGACGAGATGTGAGACAAAGGCATCTATCTCGCCGACGAAGGCATGTATTACAGCGTTATATCTCTCAAGACTCTCTTTCCCGTCTCTCCCGGAGTGTATCTCTTCAATTGCATCGAGAAGCAATGGTCTTATACGGGATACCCAGATATTATTGATCTCGTCTATGTGTGAGGTGAGTTCTTTATCCTCCAGAGAACCTATACTATATTTATCACTTCCCTCCTTCAGGGCATGGAGTATCTCTTCAAAGTTTGGAATTATCCCGGTTTTTACGTGATTGAGTATCTCCTCTCTTACCTCTGTATCCTTTGATGCCGCTCGGTTAAGCAGCCACCCCATCTCAAAGCTGAGCATCCTCTCCTTGCCTGCAAGGTTTATCCTTCTTGCATTATCATCAATATGCCCCGTGAAATAAAAAGATATGGCTGTAAAAAAGATTACAGATAAAAAGATTACTAAACACAGGAAAATAAACCTTGTGACTAATGACCTGAAAATCAGCATTCCTCAGCCTTATGTACTATTTTCCTCTCGATTAATCGAAGCTCTCCTTGAGCGCCTGAAGACTCTTCAGGAGTCCCTTCCCCCCCGGTTTCTCTTATTACCTGCCTCTTCGACCTTCACTGCCCCTCCGGGCATCTCATTATAAAGACTTTCAGTCGGTTTTAATAATAAACCGGTTTTGATGATAATTTAAATTTCCTAATCCTTATGAGTTTCGTAAATCTCTTCAAATTTCCTGTGTACGCGTTTAAAGGTATTAAGTATCTCAGGGTCAAAATGTTCAGGATCGGTCCTTCCATCCCCCTCTGTTATAATCTTATAGACCTTCTCATGCTCCAGGGCAAGCTTGTAGGGCCGTTTGCTCCGCAAGGCATCATACTGGTCGGAGATGTTCATTATCCTGCCCGGGACTGGTATATCATTTCCCTTCAGACCATCAGGGTAACCACTCCCGTCCCATCTCTCATGGTGCGTGAGGGCAATCTCCTCGGCCATATTCAGATATAGTGATTCAGACCCGCTGAGTATCCTGGCGCCAATAACAGTATGTGTCTTCATTATCCGCCACTCATCGGAGTCAAGCTTTCCGGGTTTAAGAAGAATACTGTCCGGTATACCGACCTTTCCGATATCATGCATTGGTGAGGCATAAAAGATTGTGTCCACATATTCCCCGCTCATGCCAAGTGCCGAGGCAAGCTCCCTGGTATAGAAACTTACCCGCTTTATATGTGCCCCTGTCTCTTCATCCTTGTACTCGGATGCCAGGGTAAGGCGGTAAACCGTCTCTATGTAAGCAAATCCTATCTTCTTATGTGCCCTGTCCAGATTCTCAAATGCCTCTTTCAGTTGTTTCGTCCTCTCTGCTACCTGCTCTTCAAGGACAATGTTATGATCCTTGAGAAAATCATGATATTCCTTTATCTTGAGGTTGTTCCTGACCCTGAGGGCCAGTTCGTCCTGGTCGATGGGCTTGGTAAGATAATCTTCCGCACCTTTCGCGATGCCCTTCAGCCTGTCTTCACGGGAGTCAAGGGCGGTCACGATGATTACCGGTATGTGGGAGGTCCTTTCATCCGCCTTGAGCCTTTCCGTTGCCTCAAAGCCGTTCATCTCCGGCATCATCACATCCATCAGGATCAGGTCGGGCAGATCCGCAAAAGCTCGTTCAACCGCCTCGCGGCCGTTCCCTGCACTCAATGTCTCATATCCGATACTTTCACAGATTGCCGTCAGGAGTTTGACGTTTCTTGCCTCGTCATCAACAATCAGAATCTTCCTCTTTTCCATTGATCGAACTCCCCTTCTCACTTTCGTCGCAGATTGATGTCCCGGACCTCGAGGGACAAAAGGACGGAAAGCAGTTATTTATAATGGTAGCATAGGGAGATAATAATCTCAATGTGGGCGCCGGTGAGACGGCAAGAGGAAGGACAAGCGGATTGAGAACCACGAAGAAGGGCACGAAGGACAAAACCATTAACCAGAAAAAAACACTCCCTGTCTTCGAGTCCTGCCGGCAGAAAACGGGTATGGGTTCTCCCTCTCCGGGAAACCCTGCAACTAATTGTTTGCCGGAGATCTTCTCTTTATAATGACCATGAATGCCCCCCCCCCGATAATCATTGCCGTACTCAGCAACTGCCCCATCGAGAAGGGCCCGATGATGAGACCAAGCTGGGCATCCGGTTCACGGAAAAATTCGATTATAAAACGGATAATACCGTAAAAAACCAGGAAAAGCCCGACTACCATGCCGTCATGCCTGACCCTGTCCTTCATGAACCAGAGAATGACAAAAAGAACCGGGCCCTCAAAGAAAGCCTCATAGAGTTGTGAAGGATGCCGCGGGACATTTCCGCCTCCGGGAAAGACCATCGCCCACGGCACACTGGTTACCCTGCCGTAAAGTTCTCCGTTTATAAAATTGCCGATCCTGCCGCACATTAGCCCGATGGGGGCTGTTGCAGTCACAAGGTCACCAATCTGAAGCAGTCTAATCCCTTTTCTCGCGGAAAATATAATACCGGCGGCAATAACTCCTATCAGGCCGCCGTGAAAAGACATTCCCCCGTGCCATACCGCAAAAATGTCAAGCGGATTGCTCAGGTAATAGGGCAAGTTATAAAAAACCACATACCCGAGCCTGGCGCCCAATATCAGACCGAGAACGATATAAAAATAGAGGCTCTCAAGGTCCTCTCCGGTGATGTTCAATTTCTTCCTGATTATCTGTTTTTTTACAAGATAATAGGAAGCCGCAAACCCTGCAAGATACATAAGGCCGTACCACCTTACCTGCAGCGGACCTATCTTTACAATATACGGTTTGATATGCGGGAAATTAAGCATGAAAGTTATTTTACAATTTTACATAGTATTTATGTAAGAAGGATTACTTTATTCTACTGTGCAAATGTGATATTATTTAAAGTCAGGAGTCAGGAGTCAGGAGTCAGGAGTCAGGAGTCAGGAGTCAGGAGTCAGGAGTCAGGAGTCAGGAGTCAGGGGTTGGTAACAAATCAAACCCAATCCCCAACCCCCAATCCTTAAGCCACCGTTAATGGCAAATGTAATATGATTTTCACTCACTGGAGAACAATATGAAACTCGCCATTATAGGCCTGGGAAAGATGGGCATGAACATGGTCAGACGGCTGATACAGAATGGTATCGATGTAATTGCATACAACAGGACTCCTCAAAAAACCGGGGAGATTTCCAAAGAGGGCGCTATCGCCGCATTCTCCCTTGATGAGGTAACCGGAAAACTTGACTCACCGAAAATAGTCTGGTTAATGCTCCCGGCCGGCAATGTAGTAGATGAATATATCGAGCGTTTTGCGAAGCTCCTGTCTGATGGTGACATTATCATCGACGGTGGCAATTCATATTATAAAGACTCTGTAAAAAGGTACGGTTTCCTCAAGGCAAAGGGAATTCACTTTGTAGATGCCGGAATCAGCGGCGGCGTCTGGGGACTAAAAACCGGTTACTGTACAATGATCGGCAGCGAGAGAGATATTTACGAGAAACTCACGCCGATTTTCAGGGCGCTGGCCCCTGAAGAAGGGTTCATGTACTGCGGGGGCCCGGGAGCAGGGCATTACGTAAAAATGATTCATAACGGCATAGAGTATGCTATGATGCAGGCCTATGCAGAGGGATTCGAAATACTGAAGGCATCCGGCTATAAAGAGGGTCTGGACTTTTCCAGTCTTTCCCGTCTCTGGAATCAGGGCAGTGTTATCAGGTCGTGGCTCCTTGAACTCCTTGAAGACGCATTCAGGGAAGACGATAATCTCACATCCATTAAGGGATATGTTGAAGACTCGGGAGAGGGAAGATGGACAGCCAGGGAAGCGATTGATCTTGATGTCCCTGCAGAGACCATTCTGTTATCGCTGTTTAAGAGGTTCCGCTCAAGACAGGAGGATTCTTACGGGGACAAGGTTTTGGCAGCACTGAGGAACCGGTTTGGCGGCCATGAAGTAAAGAAGAAGTAAGACTATAGTCATATTCAATTACATCATTAACCGGGAGGAAATAATGTCAAAAAACCCTTTAATTGAACTTCGCAAACTCGGGCAGAGTTTCTGGTATGACAACATAAGCCGGGAACTTATCAATTCGGGAGAACTGAAACGATTGATAGATGAAGACGGCCTTCGGGGCGTTACATCCAACCCGAGCATATTTTATAAATCGATCAAGGGAAGCACTGTCTACGACGAGCTGTTCAAGTCGCTATCCGGCAGGAACGATCTTTCCGATAAGGAGATATTCTACGAACTTGCAGTCCGCGATATTCAGGACGCAGCCGACATGCTGAAACCGGTCTATGATGAAAGCCATGGCTCCGACGGTTTTGTGAGTATGGAGGTAGATCCTTCTTATGCATACAATGTTTCCGATACCGTCAGGGAGGCAGGGGAACTTTTCAAACGCATCAACAGACCGAATATCATGATAAAGGTGCCCGCGACAAAAGAGGGCCTTATTTCCATCAGGAAACTTATTTCAATGGGTATAAATATAAATGCAACCCTCCTCTTTTCTGTCAAGAGATACGAAGAAACCACACATGCATATCTGAGCGGGCTTGAAGACAGGGTTAGACGGGGGGAACCTGTAGATTCGATTCAATCCGTAGCAAGCTTCTTTGTCAGCCGGATTGATACACTTACGGATAAAATCCTGGAAAACAGAATCAAATCCGGCAAGTCGCCTCAAGAGAGTGAAAAGGCAAAAAAGATCATGGGGAAAACCGCCGTAGCCAATGCAAAGATTGCTTACCGGGTTTACAAGAAAGTCTTTTCAGATGAGCGCTTTCTCAAGCTCAAGGAAAAGGGAGGACATATCCAGAGACTCCTGTGGGGAAGCACGAGCACAAAAAACCCCGGCTACAATGACCTGCTATATGTTGATAACCTTATCGGGCCGGGAACAGTCAATACCATGCCTCCAAATACCCTCGAAGCATTCAGGGATCATGGAAAAGTCGAAAGGACTATAGATAAGGACCTCGACGAAGCATTTGAAGTCCTGGACACCCTCGATAAGATTGAAGTTGATATAGGTATGATCACCGACGAGCTCGAGGATGACGGCGTAAGGCTGTTCAGGGAAGCCTTCGATTCTCTTTTATCACTTATCAAGGAAAAAAGGTAACGGCATGTCCAAACAGGCGTCCACCAAAAGCCCGCCCGTCTGTGAAATAGAATCGATTAATGAGCCATTCTGCATAGTAATCTTTGGGGCGTCAGGCGATCTTACAAGCCGGAAACTTATCCCTTCACTCTTCAGGTTGTACACGAACAATATCCTTAATGACAATTTTTTCATACTCGGCGCTGCGCGTTCAAATCTCAGCAATGAGGCATTCAGGCAGAAGACCGGAGAGTGGACAGATAAGGGGAATAAGGATATTCTTGACAGAAAGAAGTGGGAGGCCTTTTCAGGAAGGCTGTTTTACACAGCCATTGCCTATGATGATGTCAGAACATTTAAAACTCTTGCCAAACGCATATCGGCTCTCGAAAAGAAACATAAAACCGGATGTAACAGGATATTCCACCTTGCAACCCCCCCAAACCTCTATGAAGTGATTATCGAAAATCTCGGGGCCTCGGGTCTTGCGGAGAGCAAAAAAGGATTCACAAGGATAGTCATCGAAAAACCATTCGGCAGGGACCTTGAATCCGCAAAAAAACTGAATGCCTCGATTCTCAGATATTTCAGTGAAGACCGCATATTCAGAATTGATCATTATCTGGGCAAGGAAACCGTCCAGAATATTCTGCTGTTCAGGTTTGCAAACTCGATCTTTGAACCGATCTGGAACAGAAACTTCATTGACCACGTCCAGATAACCGTTGCAGAAACACTGGGGGTTGAACACAGGGCCGGATATTATGACAAATCAGGCGTACTGAGAGACATGTTCCAGAACCACATGTTACAGCTCCTCGCCCTTATAGCAATGGAGCCCCCTAACCTGTTCGATTCAATACATGTCAGAAATGAAAAAGTAAAGGTCTTCCAGGCAGTAAGAGCTTATGATTCAGATTCAATGTCCGGAAACCTGGTCCTTGGACAATATGCACGGGGAGAAATAGATGGCAACCGGGTCGCAGGTTATAAGGACGAGCCGGGGACTGATCCGGGATCTTTAACACCAACATATGCCGCAATGAAGATATTTATTGATAACTGGAGATGGCAGGGGATTCCTTTTTACCTTAGAACCGGCAAACGACTCAAACGGAAAATTTCGGAAATCTCCCTTCATTTCAAGACCGCTCCCGACCACATGTTCAGGAACTTCCCTGTCGGTATTACCCCGAATGTACTTTCTTTTATCATCCAGCCTGATGAGGAAATAATCCTCAGTTTTCAGACAAAGATACCCGGGTCAAAGGTTTGCCTTAGTGAAGTCGGGATGCAATTCTCGTATAAAACACATTATTCATCTCTCCCTCTTGACGCATATGAAAGGGTGCTGATAGATTGCGTGCTTGGAGACCAGTTGCTCTTCGTGCGCCAGGACGGTATAGAATTGACCTGGAGTTTTCTGGCACCTGCCCTGCAGATACCGGAATCATCCGAAAAATCACTCTTTAGAATTCATGGGTACAGGGCCGGCAGCCGGGGCCCGCGGGAAGCAGACAGACTGCTCAACAAGGACAAAAGGGAGTGGAAACTGAACATATAAGAACAATCTCTATGCCGGGCAACGAGATAGAAATATTTGATTCTCCGGATGCATTATACCATTTCGCAGCAGAATATATAACAGGGCTGATTTCAGAAAAATTAAAACTCTTGAAAACCGTTACTCTGGCTTTATCCGGAGGAAGCACTCCGGAGAAGGTTTATGAAAAAATATCTGCTCTCTCCCGGCGACTTAATTTCAAATGGAAACATGTGCACCTCTTCTGGGGTGACGAGCGATCTGTTTCTCCGGACAATGAACTGAGTAATTTCGGGATGGCCCATAAATCGCTCATCTCAGGAATAAGCATTCCCGGGGAAAATATTCACAGGATAATGGGAGAGTTATCACCTGAGGAAGGCGCAGCGATCTATGAAAAGGATATGCAGAACTTCTTCGGCAGTAACGGCCCGCCTATATTTGACTTGATATTACTCGGCCTTGGAGATGATGCACATACGGCTTCGTTGCTCCCTTTTTCCGAAGCACTAAAAGAAGACAGGCGATGGGCCGTCCCGGTTTATACAGATAAAGGTCCGGACAGGATAACACTCACTTTGCCGGTCATCAATAATGCCGGGGACATTATTTTTATTGTAACCGGCAGGAAAAAGACCGGCGCAGTCATGGAGGTTCTGTCCGGTGATAATCAACCATGTAAATACCCTGCACAGGGAGTGAAGCTTGTTGAAGGGAAAATATTGTGGCTCATGGACAGGCCCGCTGCTTCCGGACTTAAAGGAAAAATAAGACCCCGACGGCAAGATACCAAGTGATTGTCACTTCAAGTTGATGTCGTCGCAAAAAGCCGCCGGCTACTGCGCTGCATTAAAATGCATAGCGAGCGTATTCCCCCTGGTCTTTCCACGGGGTCAAGCAACCACATATTATAAAACAATTTTCCTTGCATTAGATTCCCTGTGGTCTTGTCACAGGGAAGATCAATTATCTCCTCACTGCGGCGTATGTAAGTACGCCTCATTCCTCGAAATTTGTGCGCCTTGTATCTGACGATTTTTGCTTAGTGCTCTTGTTCGTAAGTTCGATGACGCATTTTAATGCTAAGAAATTTAGAATATCGTAACAGCTCAGTCTCCCCCTTTGGAAAAGGGGGATTTTATAATTAAACTTTTCCCAAATCCCCCCTGCCCCCTTTGAGGCTGTGTCACAATTGTCATCCCTGAAATAAATTCAGGGCAGGCTCTGAACTTGTTTCAGGATCTATAAAAACGTAGCATATTGAAAATACGAGATTCTGAAATGAATTCAGAATGACATCATAT
>BDTO01000033.1 GCA_002897855.1 bacterium BMS3Bbin05 | reverse complement strand
GCGGGGGAATTAAGAAGATGTTTATTCTGCAACGTAATCGCCATTTCCCGATGCCTGATTATGACTTGAAAGAGCCGGATAAAGTAAAAGTCAGAATTATCGGGAAAGTAATAGATGAAAACTATACAAAAATGCTGATCAACAAAACAGATTTAAGTCTGAAAACAGTTATATGCCTTGACAAAGTACAGAAAAAAATAAAGTTAAGCAGAGATGAGCATAAATTATTAAAGACTCAAAAACTCGTTGAGGGCAGATATCCGAATCTCTTCGTTACAGCAAAAATTGCAGCTATCACCGGCGATAAATCGACTTACATAAAACAGCGTGCTTTTGATGATCAGCATTATAAAGAGATGGTCATTGCTTTTATTAAGCAATATGGTTCTGCGAGCAGGAAAGATATAAACGATTTATTGCTTAATAAATTATCTGATGCACTTGATCAAAAACAAAAGTTCTCTAAAATACATAACCTACTTTACGAAATGTCCAAAAAGGACAAAAGCATAATAAATCAAGGAAGCAGGAAAAGATCCAGATGGGTTTTGATTCCGGAATGAATAATTAGCAATAAATTAGCAGTAAGTTAGCAATAAATTAGCAAATCTCAGTCTGTAACACACTGATAAATATAAATATTTTGAAAGCAACTTCCAAACAGTTTAGCCGTAAAATTAGAAGATAAATGGATATTAGCCGTATTCATAAAGGTCATCATGCATATCCGGCATCACTCAGGAGATACTTCTCTGACGATGCTCCAGAGACGATAACGGTAATAGGCAACCTCGATATCCTGCAAAACAGGAGCCTTGCCATCTTCAGTTCAAAAAAATGTCCCGGCAGCCTTATTATAAAGACCTATGATTTTATGAAGGAATTAAGAGTATCGGACATTACGGTCATCAGCGGGTTTCATTCACCAATGGAGCGTGAATGCCTGAATATCTTATTGCGGGGGAAGCAATCTGTCATCATCTGCCCTGCCCGCAGTATTGAAGGGATGCGTATTAAGTCGGAATACAAAAAACCACTTGAAGAAGGGAGGCTGCTTTTCCTGTCTTCATTTGATAAAAAGCAGAATCGTATATCATCAGAGAGGGCCGATAAACGCAATCATTTTGTAGCTGCCGTTTCAGATGAACTCTTTGTCCCTTATGCAGAACCTGACAGTAAAACAGAGACTCTCTGCAAAAAGTGGATCGAGCAAGGCAAGACGGTAAGAACCTTTGATAGCGAATACACTAAAAATCTTTTTGAATTGGGCGCTAAGGTCACCAGTACATGCAAGATGTCATCGTGCCATCAGAAGAGTTGGAGTGAAATCGATTGATACCCAAATCCAGAATTCAAGCTGTCGGTTTTGAGGAACAGATGAAACTCCATTTCGACCCGAACCAGGACTGCCAGCTACAGGCGATAAAATCCATTGTCGGCATATTTGAAGGGCAGCCCAAGAGAATGACTGGGAGGATGCCCACGGGGTATTACTTCTGCTCAGACAGAAGGGATGATTTATGAATTGAGATGTTTTCCTCTTTTTCAGGCGATATTTGAAACTTGCAGGTTTGATTGAGGGGAAGCAAATAAAAATCATTTATAATTTCATAAAATAATTCAATTTGTTAATTAGTTAACTTAGAGGTTAACCTTATGATAGGGAAGAAACTGATCTATGAAGGAAGCGCTTGTCGTCTTTACGGCATTACAGTAAGGGGAAGGTGCCTGGTTAGAGAGTTTATTGAAGGTCTTCAGGAATCTGACCGGAATAAGGTGGTTGCCCTTCTTCAAAGGGCCGCAGGCTATGGGTCACCAAGGAATGAAGAGAAATTCAAGCATCTCAGGGACAGGATTTATGAGTTCAAGTCCTATCAGGTCAGGATACTATGTGCTTTTGACATGGGTAAGATTATTATTCTTACTCACGGCTTTATAAAAAAGGGTAAAACGCCTCAAGGAGAAATACAGAAGGCTGTAGGACTTTTAAACCGGTTGAGGCAGCAGGAGGAATAAGATGAGGAAGACAGGATGGTTTCAGGATTTACTGGATAAATACAAGGACGACCTCGAATTCAGAATGGAAGTCGTAATACTCGACTTTACAGAGAAGATAGTCCGGAAGATGGAGGAGAAGGATATCAGCCGTGCCGAACTTGCGAGAAGACTCAATGTTTCCAAGGCATTTGTAACAAAGATGCTTAACGGCAATCCGAATCTTACCATAAAGACCATGATGTCCGTCGCAGATGCCCTTGAATGTGACTTGAATCTGGACATATATCCTAAAGGCTTTAAGGCGAAAAACTTTTATGTCTCTGACGGTAAAAAAATGGACAAGGCGGAATTCAGGGAATATGTTGAGCCGGAGATAGGAGAGGAATTAGATGCCTGCGCTGCTTGATATAGATGAATATTTTGTTGAAGAACTTACAGTAAAGTCGAATCCCCAATATGTTAAAGAGGCTTCGGAAGGCGGTGAAGTCGGTATTTCATTTGATATAAAGCGGAAAGGGAAAGAGCCTCTTTTCATGATCTCGATGTCAATTAAAATCAATAAATCAAAAGAGACTTTTTCGTTGGTTCCTTACCGGTTATCTTTGAAGATAAACGGATTCTTTAGTTTTCCTGAGGGAACCGATGAAGAAACTATTAAAAAGATGATAGGATTAAACGGCCTGGTGATCCTGTATGGGATTGCAAGAGGAGTTGTGGCACAGGCTACGGCAAATTGTCTTCATGGAAAATTTATTCTTCCCTCTATGAATTTTGTTGAATTGGTGAAAAAAAAGGCTCACCCTTCAAAAAAACCGTCACATAAAAAATCACGGAAAAAGTCCGGCTGATGCCTTATTCAGATATTATCGGCGACGGAAATATAAAGCTCGGATAAGTTCAGGCTTACTGCCCGTTTGGAACAGGCAAAATTTATCTTTAGGGAGATTTTGTTGTGAGAGTGACAAAAAAAGAGGCACTGAGACTTCTGAAAAAGGTTCCATTGCTTGATCTTGGGAAGAGGGCTGATTCGATAAGGAAGGAACTCCATCCTGATGGCACCGTCACCTTTATTGTGGACAGGAATATCAATTATACGAATGTCTGTATCAACCGCTGCAGGTTCTGTGCGTTTTACAGGGACATCGATTCTCCTGAGGCATATGTGCTGACCAAACGCTTACTGTTCAGGAAGATAAAGGAGACTATCGAGCAGGGGGGGACACAGATACTGATCCAGGGAGGGCTGCATCCTGAACTCGATATATTTTTCTATATTGATTTGCTGAAATCGATAAAAAAAAGATTTGATATCGATGTTCATGGTTTTTCGCCTCCGGAGATAACTTACATCGCGGCCAAATCGGATCTGACCGTCCGGGAAACCCTTCGGGTTTTGAGAAATGCAGGCCTGGATTCCATCCCGGGCGGCGGGGCGGAGATACTCTCCGACCGTGTCAGGGAGCAACTGAGCCCGAAAAAGATAAGGTCTTCACAGTGGCTCAGGGTGATGGAAGAGGCACACAGGCTGGGGATGAGGACTACAGCCACAATGATGTTCGGGAGCATCGAAGGTGAGGAGGACATAGTAGAACATTTAGATGCGATAAGAGGTCTTCAGGACAGGACAGGAGGATTTACTGCATTCATCCCATGGAGTTTTCAACCGGGGAATACTGAATTGGGGGTCGGGGAGCAGGGATTGAGGATTCGTGGAAGAAAGCAGTCGATGAACACCAAATCTCCATTCACCAACCCGGTATTTGCTGCAACAGGGGTTGATTATCTGCGGGTTCTTGCGGTATCGCGTGTTTATCTGGATAATATTCCGAACATCCAGGCGTCATGGGTAACACAGGGGGTGAAGACGGCGCAGGTGGCGCTCAGGTTCGGGGCCAATGATTTCGGGTCCACCATGATCGAGGAAAATGTGGTGAAGGCCGCCGGGGTCTCATACAGAGTTGCCAAACAGGATATTATCGAAGCAATAAAGTCGGCAGGCTTCATGCCTGCACAGAGGGATACGGTATACAATACGCTGAGATATTTTTGACAACACAATGTTATATTCTCGAATCACTTATCCCGGCTTCGGTCAAGGCCGGTAGCTATGCCACCGGCCTCCCGGCATGAAGGCTGTGCCACAATTGTCATCCCTGAAATGAATTCAGGGTAGGCTCTGAACCATGTGCTGAACTTGTTTCAGCATTGTTTCAGGATCTATATAAAACGTAACATATTGAAAATACGAGATTCTGAAATAAATTCAGAATGACATCATATGCGTTTTCAGGATTATGACACAGCCTCATGGCCGGCGGATTTTCCATATCGGGATTCGGGTTCTCTTCTTCCATGTGTATGTGATGATCATAATGCGGTGCTCTTTATACACAGACACTATTTAGAGTCTGTCCATAAAGTCGGTTTCTCTATCTGTCATTTCCCGACTTAGTCGGGGAATCTATTCTTTTCAATAAGTTCTGAATGCCGGATTACAGACTTCGGGCATGACAGGAATAAAAAAACAACAATTTATACACAGACTCTATTTAAGGATTAGATTTAGGAGTATGGTTTTTGTATAATAATACATACAGGTTATTAATGAAACGGAAGTTATGGCTATGAGAAAGATGTTGAAATCAAAACTCCACAGGGCGAGGGTAACCGAGTCCAATCTCGAGTATGAAGGGAGTTGTGCGATTGATCAGGACCTCATGGACCTTGCAGGTATAGTGCCTTATGAAATGGTAATGATATGCAACCTGAATAACGGCGAGAGGTTTGATACTTATGTTATACCCGGCAAGAGGGGATCGGGCGAGGTTTCATTGAATGGTGCTGCAGCCCGAAAGGGAATAGCAGGGGATAAAATCATTATTTTCAGTTTCAGATATGTTCACGATGAAGAACTTAAGGAATATAATCCCAAAATCGTCGTGCTGACCGATGAGAACAGGCCCAAGTAGCTGCACCGGTTTTAGAATGCCTCTGGATGCGTTGAGCTCATCATTACCTTCACGAGATTCAGTCTTTCCTGGAGTTCCATTTCCAGATAGAATGAGCTTTCGAGCAAAATACTTATAATCCTGCTTATTTCTTCTCGTGTAGTAGTGCTGTTGAACAAGCTCATCTCAACCTCCTTATTGAAGATATAGCAATTTGTATACCACGAACGTTAATGTGGCTATTTTGATATAACTCCCTGATAATAAAAAATATAATCCTGCCTGGTATATAGCCCCGGGATTAGACGGCCTGACTATGAGTGCTGATTTACATAAAGTAATGAAGAGATTACCCTGTGCCGGGTTCCTGCTGCTGAGGCACGTGCAGGTATAAATGAGAAAAGTAGATATGATAATATAGGTCATGGGTTTATTTTTTGAAGAAGACAATGGAGGTAAGAAAAAGGAGTGTCAGATTTGGGCTATAGGTGGTGGTAAGGGAGGAACGGGGAAAAGCTTCCTTACGAGCAGTATGGGGACATATCTTGCAACACATGGTAACAGAGTTGTTTTGATTGACGCCGACCTGGGCGGCGCAAACCTCCATTCTTTTTTAGGTATTAAGAGGCCCAGGACATCATTAACGGATTTTTTTGATAAGAAGGTTCCACTGAGTAATATTATTGTAGGCACGGGGATAGCTGATATGGGCCTGGTCACCGGAGACCTCCATTCTCTCAATTCCGGCAGCATTAAATATACACAGAAACAGAAACTTTTCAGGCAGATCAAATCTCTTGATACGGACTTTATACTGATAGACCTTGGTGCGGGGTCGCACTTTAATACAATTGATACTTTTTTGCTTGCAGACCGTATGATAGTCGTTATTGTCCCTGAAATAACGTCGATTGAAAACATGTATCATTTCATCAAGAGCGTTATCTTCAGGAAGCTGGACATTGCGCTCAGTTCCATCGGGTTAAAACAATTCGTCCGGGATATCTGGAAGAACAGGGGAGAACATGGAATAAATAATCTCAGGGAACTCATTGATTATCTGAGCGGGGTTTCTTCCAGCACGAGGGATGTTCTGCAGAAGGAGCTTTCGGAATTCAGGATTCAACTGGTACTGAATCAGGTCAGGAGCAGCCAGGATGTCTCCATAGGGGTTTCTGTAAGGAGTATCTGTATGAAATATTTCGGCCTGTTCTCCAGTTATGTTGGATATGTGGAATACGATGACTGTATCTGGAACAGCATTAATAAGAGACAGTCCTTTATGAAGGAGTATTCAGGTTCCCGCTGTGCAATAGAGATACAAAGGATTGCAGACAATGTTGTGCAGCAGCGGCAGCTCAGGGTTTTAAGAAGATGAATTTGCCTGAAAAAGATTACACTAAATATTATCAGGTGCTGGAAATCAATACCGATGCATCTTTGTCTGATGTTAAAAGGGCATATACGCATCTGAAGGATTTATACTCAACTGATTCCATAGTTACATTCCCGCTTTCGGATGAATTTCCGGAATATGACAGGGTAGAGGTGCTTCGCCAGATAGAAGAGGCTTATTTAATGTTGAGAAAATTGCTGGAAGGGCGGAGTATCGCGCGGGATATCGAGGATGAAGAAATGTTGATCAGCTACAGCGATGATAATGATTGTTCGGCAGATGTAGAGACATTTAGCGGCCAGGTTTTACGACAGATAAGGGAAAAAAAGGGAATAGCCCTCAATGATATTTCATTGACTACAAAGATACGTTTTCAGTACCTTGTAGATATTGAACTTGAAAAGTTTGACTCTCTTCCACCTGAGGTTTATACCAGGGGATTTGTTATGGATTATGCAAGGTGCCTCTCCATCGATCCCAAACGTGCGGCAGATGATTTTATGATCAGGTTAAGGGCGTGGAAAAAGATTTCAGGCGAAAAACATTAGTCAAAGGCCATGGCAAATGCGACAATGGTCAGAAACAGCGACAAGCTGCCCAGGATGAGGTACAGTAATCCCCTGCCGTAATGTTTCCCTTTCAATAAGATCAGGGATCTGGGCATGATCGTCGCTGCACCGAATAATAGCATAAGGCCTATAAGAAACTGTGTTATGGCCCGCACATTCAGCATCTTATCCAGCGAGGAAGTATATCAAGATTCCGAATTTATTCCTTCACTTTTATCTTCCGGTTCTTCCATGAGTTTGAGAATAACCCTTGCTATCCTCTTGCCAACCATCTGTACTATTTTTATGCTCCAGCCGTCAGCAGTGAAAGCCTCCCCTGTCGAGGGTATCTTCTGAAGTCTTGTGATGATAAAGCCTCCAAGGGTTTCATAATCAGGAGATACGGGTAATGCTATGCCGTGGTCTTCTTTCAAATCCCGCATGCTGATAGATGCGTCCACCATGTATGAGTTATCTCTGAGCTTTATGACCGGCAGTTCGACATCATACTCGTCCCTTATCTCGCCAACGATCTCTTCAAGCATATCTTCCAGAGTAACTATGCCTGTTACAGCCCCGTACTCATCTACCACCACGGCTATGAGAATGCCCTTGCGCTGCATCTCTCTCAACAGGGTGCTGATCATCATCGACTCAGGTACAAAGAAAGGGGTTCGCAAGAGTTTCCTTATGTCTATGGACTCTTTCACTGCGAGTTTTTTGAATAAGTCCTTTATATAGAGAATCCCCTTTATATTTGACAACTCGTTGTGATAGACAGGATAGCGCGAGTACCCCTTTTCCGTAATTGTTTTTAATATATCCTGAAGAGGAGCGACGAGAGAGAAACTTACTACTTTAGTAAGGGGGACCATCACTTCCTTTACTGAAAGATCGGTAAATTCGAATACGCCGTTAATCAACCTCTCTTCCTCAGGCTCAAATACGCCCCTGTCGCGGCCTTCTGTAATGAGGAGCTTGATTTCTTCTTCGCTCACAAAACTCCTCTGGGTATAGGGTTTCACCCCCAGCGGTTTCAGGATGATATTGGTGCTGAAAGTGAGAATGCCGACAAAAAAAGAGGTAAGTTTTGAAAATACAGTGAGGGGCCTGGCGACGAGAAGTGCTATTCTTTCGGGATTTCTGAGCGCCAGGGATTTCGGGACGAGTTCGCCGAAAACAAGAGAGAGATAGGATATGATTACGACAACAATACCTATGGAAATTGCTTCACTTGATTCGGAAATGTAATGAACCGGCACCCGGGATAGAACCGGCTGGATGACCTTAACTGCGGTCGCTCCGCCTATGGCCGAGGCCATTGCGCCAACTATGGTAACGCCGATCTGGACAGTGGCAAGAAATCTGTCAGGGTCAGACTGGAGTTTTTTCAGGACCTTCGCGTTGGGGATGCCTTTTCTTAAGAGTTCACTGATCCGTGTCTTCCGTGCTGTAACTATGGCGATTTCGGACCCGGCAAAAAAACCATTGAAGAGAATAAATACGAGGATAAGTATAATCTCAAGCCACATGCTATCTTAGCCAGACCCTCCGTGGCCGGCCCATACTCCAGCGCCAATCGAGAAGAGACTCAGGCCGGGTACAACCAATGAAATACGGTAAGCCTGAAAAAGGCCTTTGCCGTATCCCTCTGTGCCTCGCCTCTGAAAATCGCCTTGAATAATTTGCCCTCGAAGATCAGTATGAGCATATAGAGCGCCCATGGAATAAGCATAAGTGTTGGTCCAATACCAACCCTCTTGAATAGTATACCCCATTCGCCGCTCAGAAACAACAACCAGCGACCTGTGAGTCCCACGATTAATGTACAGATCCCGGCAGCGTTTATTTCTATAAATGACAAACAGTGAATGACCGGTGATAGATTATAAACAGGTTTTTTTGTGCCTTTTAATCTACCGGAGTAACAACCGCCATCACTACCAGCCTCTCACCTTTTGATGCGCTGAAACCGTGTGGAACCATCGGATCACAGAGTATTGCCGTCTTTTCACCGGCCTCTATTTCTTCATCACCGACAGTAAAGATGCCTTTACCCTCAACACAATACATCATCAGCCTTAACGGGGCCTTGTGAGGGGTCAATTCCTGGCCCGGCTCAAGGCACATAAGCGCTACGCGCATCTCCGGTTTGTCTGCAATCATTTCTCTTGAGATCTTGTCAGGGTTGAAGTTAATCATTTTTTTCAGATCGAGTATCTCGGCCATTTTAGTCCTCCTTCAATTTTAGCCCGACGGGCCCCGACTTTGCCGGGACAGGCGACAGAGCACGGCATTTGCCCTGAAAGCGGGCCGTCTTCATATCTTATTCAAGCATATTGAGGAGTTTATTATATATGAGATAAATCATATTGTCCTTATATTCGTGGCAGAATGGTAATAAACGGGAATTTGTGTAATGTCCTTGAGTAAAGGGCGGGATATAATATAGAATGTTATTGATGTGATTGAATAGTACTGCAAGGAGGAAGAAATAGAGACGAAGGACGTGTTGCATTATGCCGGGCAAGGCTTTGCATGATGAGATATATAACCGTGAAGTCGGAGAGCTACGGTTTTTTAACTCGAAAAACCGCAGATTCGAATGAAAAAACAAATTACTGAAGAGACAGTACTCCTTATAAGCGTCATCAAGTGGTCTGTTCTGGCAACCGTGGTTGGTGTTCTGAGCGGACTGGCAACCGCAGTTTTTATTTTATCATTGAACTGGAGTACTTCCCATCTCGGACGGCTTTCCCACTTTTACCTGCTGTTGCCCGTAGCGTTTTTTGCCAGCGCCTTTATCACAAAATATCTTGCCCCTGAGGCGGAAGGCCACGGAACCGAAAAAGTCATCGAGGCCATACACAGGCGTGCAGCAAAAATCAAGGCGGCTGTTGTGCCGGTCAAGATCTGTACGACAATAATTACACTGGCAGCCGGCGGTTCCGCCGGAAAGGAAGGCCCATGTGCTCAGATAGGGGGCGGGCTTTCTTCAATACTGGCGGATATCTTTAAATTCAACCCTGCCGACCGCAGGAAGCTCGTAATATGCGGCATAAGCGCCGGATTCGCTTCGGTCTTCGGTACCCCCATAGCCGGAGCGGTTTTCGGCATAGAGGTGCTCTTTGTCGGAACCATACTGTACGATGTGCTCCTGCCTTCGTTTATAGCCGGTATTATAGGATATCAGGTTTCATCATCCATGGGGGTAAGTTATTTTTATCATCCCATTGATTTTGTGCCATCCTTTTCAGAAGCATACTTTATCAAGGTCCTGTTCGGGGCGATATTCATCGGCCTGTGTTCATTTGTATTTATTGAGAGTATGAATTATTTTAAACGCCTGTCGGAAAAAATCAAAATATGGTACCCGTGGAAGGGCGTAATCGGCGGAGTTGCTATTGTACTGCTCGTTTTCATTTTTTCTCCGAAATACCTCGGGCTCGGCCTGGATCCTATTGAGGCCACATTGCAGGGTGGCGTGGGCAGCTGGTATGATTTTATTGTCAAAATAATCTTTACCAGCATTACACTGAATTTCGGAGGAAGCGGCGGGATCGTGACTCCGATATTTTTTGTCGGTTCTGCATTTGGAAGTGTTTATGCCCATATTATGGGGCTCGACACATCCACGTTCGCAGCGATAGGGATGGTCAGTCTCCTTGCCGGTTGCGCCAATACCCCTCTGGCCGCCAGTATTATGGCGGTTGAACTCTTCGGCCCGAAGATAGCACCTTATGCAGCGGTTGCCTGCGTTGTGAGTTTTCTCATTACGGGCCACAGGAGTATTTATCCTTCACAGGTGTTTGCAATAATGAAGTCTTCCTCCATTCGGGGCGAGATAGGCAAGGAAGTGGAAGAGATACAGACGGAATTTCAGATGAGAGAGCATAGTCTGATATCGGGTGTCCTTATGCTCGTGAGGAAAGTATTCAAACGTCCCGGTCTTTGATTCCCTTTCGTATGATATAGATCATATATCTATTCCAATATACACATTATAATCATGGCATGGATAATAACGGGATCATCCCCTGCAGGCCCGGGGAAAGGGCAACTTTGAGAGTCAGGTCGTTAGAGCCTTATTCATCCGAATTTACGTCGGGTCAGATAGGTGTGCTTGCCGATATTGCAGAACAATTCGGCTCCGGATTTGTCCATGTTACACCCCGCCAGACTGTCGAGATTCCGCATATTGACAGGGCCGCACTGGAAGGAATAATGGAACTCTTGAATAAAGAGGGGCTTTATACCGGTTCATCAGGAACATATCTCAGGAATGTGGCCGCCTGTTCGAGATGGTGCCTTTATAATGCAATTCCCATGAGCAATCTTGCATATAAACTCAATAATCTTCATGCTGATGTGGCCCTGCCGGGCAAAACGAACATCTCGCTTTCCGGATGTGATTTTTCATGTGTGCGTTCCCGGACATCCGATATCGGGGTCATATCAAGGGCTGAGATAGAGTTGACGGACAGGAAATGCAAAAAATGCACCCTCTGCGTAAAGGAACCCCTCGGGTGTCAGGTGGATGCGATAAGGATAACGGATAACGGAGTGATCATCGATACCGATAAGTGTGTCAGGTGCGGATTCTGTTCAAACATCTGCAGGCCGGGAACTATAAGTGTACAATTCAGATCATTTGATATCTTTGTAGGTGGCCGGGGAGGGATAAAGCCTGGGGAAGCTGTTTTTTATAAGAGGATTCAGACAGAAGAAGAAGTTATTGCCGAGATAGCAAGAATACTCGGGAGGTACTCAAAGAAAGCGCATGAAGGTGAAAGAATTGGAGACATGATGGAGAGGCTTGGTATTAAGGCACTGGAGGAATAATATGAAAGACAGAGACAATGGATTCAGCCTTGAGATGCCGAAAGTTGGAATAATCAAAGGCGTACTCGCAAAGGATATAGAGATAGTAGGGGGGAAAGTTGTAAACCTGAGAACATGTTCGAGGCCTTATAGTAATATTTATTCCGTTGCACAATTAAGAACGATTAAGAGGGTTACGGAAAGATACGGGTCCGGTAAGGTACACCTGAGCCCGCGGCACAATCTTGAGATACCGGAAGTAAAACAAAAGGAACTGGACAATGCCCTGAAAGAGCTTTATATAGCCGGGCTCTTCCCCGGCGGTGCAGGGGCCTCTGTAAGAAACATATTCACCTGCCCGGATTGGTGTTCAAAAAGCATGAGGCCGGTACAGGAACTCGGTAAGGTTGTAAGTACTTATTTCGGTGACAGGGATATGCCGAACAAGGTCACCATATCTTTTGCAGGGTGTTATAATTGCTGCTCCAGGCCCCACAATACGGATATCGGAATTATCGCTGTCGGCAGGCTCGGGGTATCCGGCGGAAGATGCAAAAACGATTGTCTTGAATGTATTAAGGTATGCCCTTTTGGGGCAATGGAGAAGAAGGACGGCCATATAAAGATAAACGACGGGTGTACCGACTGCGGTAAATGTATTGATGCGTGTGACGATGACATCCTTCGATTAAAGGAAACCGGATTCAGGGTCTTTATAGGAGGAAAGGAGGGTTCCACAGTCATGTTCGGAAAAGAATACTCCGGTTTTGTTGATGACTTTGAGGTCATGGAGATCATAGAGAGGGTATTGAACAATTATCAGAAGAAGGTCGCTCTCAGGGAAGGGAGCAGGAAGAAAAAAGAGAGACTCGGTGAAGTGGTAGAAAGACTCGGCCTCGATTCCTTCATGAGTTGATATCATGCCTGCCGCCATCTCCGGAGGGGGATGACAAATACGATCAGGAATATCAGCACAAGGTTCATGCAGGCGAAGAAGTAGAAGACTTTCCGGTATGCAGGTATGGCGCTCTTTCCATGGCATATGACCATCCTCCTTTCCTGGATGATCATAATACCAAATTGTGTTACCCATGTCCCCGAACATGTGTTACCTATGTATCCGGTCTATATACCCCCTTGCCAGGGGGGGACATATCTTTTTCATCCCCCCTTACCAAGGGGGGAAAGAGGGGGGTGGTTTCCCCGGTCCTCGAAAATACCGGGACAGGCCCCGAAAATGTCGGGACAGGCAAATCGGGGAATGACAGACCACCCGGATCATAATTTATAGAAAGACACTAAATATAGTAGCGTATAGTATTTTATGGCAGAGATATATTTTGAAAAATCATGCGCCGAATTTCTTTAACCGCATTGCATGTGCAAGGGCTATCGGCATGAGATCTGTTGTTGGAAAACGCGGACCCAGGCCGCCGTTTATGCAGGCTCGTTCACCAAACCGGTCCACGCCGTCGGGCCGGCAGTACTTTGACCACAGGAGTACCGGAACCGGATGCCAGCTGTGCTCAAGCAGAAGTGAAGGTGTTGAATGGTCTCCGGTGACAATCATAACATCGGGTTTCATGATCATGAATTCCGCTATCTTTGCATCGACGTGCTCGATCCCGGCAACCTTGCTGTAAAAATCTCCATCCTCTCCTGCTATATCCGGCTGCTTGATATGCACAAAGAAAAAATTATAATCATGCCATCGCTCTCTTAATATATCAATTTTCCGGTCGGTCGTATTGCCGGGATCAACGGTATCCATCCCAATGAGTCCGGCTACCCCGCGATACATCGGATAATCAGCTATGGCAATGGCCTTGAGGCCGTAAAGATCATTTATTTGCGGCCAGCTTGGCCCGGTTGCAAAACCTCTCAGCAATATCATGTTGGCCGGATAATGATTGGCCAGTATCCTGCCTGCCTGGTCGAGAAATTGTCGCACCAGGCGAACTGTTTTTTCCGCCTTTTGTGAGAGTGGTTGAGGCTGAAGCGGTCTATCGCCGGCCACCTGGGAATCTGTATCCGTAATATCACTTGAAAGCCCCTCTCCCCGCAGGGCGAGCAAAAACCTGTACCCTTTTACGGTTTTTACAAATACCTCAACGCCGGGTAATTCTATCTCGCTCAGGAGTTTACACAACTCCCCGTTTTTCTCACTGCTTATGCGGCCTGCACGCCTGTCCGTGATTCTTCCTTCCTCATCAACGCTGCAAAAATTGCCCCTTGCCACCACATCACCATGATTTAAATCAAAGCCTATTCCAACTGCCGCCAGGACACCGCGTCCTATATGGAACTTGATTGGGTCATAGCCGAAGAGGGCCTGGTGAGCAGGACCGCTTCCCGGCGTGATGCCGGGACCTAACGGCTGATGAAGTCCGCAAATACTCCTCGTTGCCAGATCATCCAGATTGGGTGTTTTCGCTGCTTCAAGCTCTGTAAGGCCTCCTTCTTCCATCGGTAGACCTCCCAATCCATCTATAACCAACAGGATGACCCTGGTATCTGCAGGTTTTATCAATTTCCGGATAAGGTCAGGTTCCATGTAAAGTTGCTCCATGCGTCAGGAAGTTAATATTCAATGAGGTCCGGGTATGTATTTGTTTCAGCCTGTCTGCATCTGTTCATGGTCCCCGGATACTTTGTTATCTATCCATCTGATCTCCGTTTTCCCCTGATGACCATGTATCAGCTTGATCTCATCGATACTTTCATAGATATTTATTGAAGGGGTTTCACTTATCCAGCCAAGGACACACTCACCTGTTGAAAACTGAATCCCCTCTGCTATAATCCCTGTGCCTGAAACTCCGGTCTCGTCTTTTAACCGGAAGAGCACAAATCTCCTGAACATGTTCATGTCGTGTCTGATCATTTTTGAGGTATCCCCTGTGTGCTGAATCTACTGAATTATACTTAATATTTTCAAGAGAATCAAGGGATGTAAGTATCAGGAATTTCCCCATTTTTTATAACCAACACCGGCCACTTGTTAACGGGCTGTTGCCCAAACCATAAATTGTCACCCCTGAAATAAATTCAGGGCAGGCTCTGAACCATGTGTCCCGAAAACTCTCGGGATATTGTTTCAGGGTCTCGTACCTCATTATTTTTATTAGATTCTGAATCAAGTTCAGAATGACAGTAATGGCATTTTCATATTTGGGCAACAGCCCGTTAAAAGCAGTTTTTCCTTTTTCATTAAAGAGTTATGTAGTTTGACTACTGATTATTGGGGGGAACTCCTGATGTAAGTATTCCCAAAACAGAGATAGAAAAGTATAAGGGTTGCCGGGCAGCGGTTTGATTATATCCGGTATATTGATCTTGTTGCAGTTCCTGAGATATCAATTCACCAAAAGTGTATTTATTCTATGTGCCCCTGCCATTGTTCCATTTTTTTACTTTCCCCCCGGGCACTCCAGTGACAGGAATGCCCTGACTACCGCAGGGTCGAACTGGGTCCCTGAAAGTGACTGTATATGTCTGCATGTCTTTTCGTGTGGCCAGCCGGAATGATATCGCCGGTCAGAGCGCAGGGCATCCCACGTATCCACAACAGCAAAGATTCGTGCAGCCAGAGGTATCTGTTCACCTTTCAGGCCGCGCGGATATCCCATGCCGTCCCATCTTTCATGATGACAGTATGGAATGTCCAGTGCAGGCCGCAGGTAAACGATTGGCGAGAGCAGTTCAAAAGCATACACAGGATGGTTACGCATGATAGCCATTTCCTTTTCGGTAAGTGTACCCGTTTTTAACAGGATGCTGTCCGGTATACTCATCTTGCCGATGTCATGAAGAAGTGCACCCCGCCTTGCATGGACAATCTCTGCGTTACTCATTCCCATGAGTTTGCCTGTCTCAAGTGTCATGTCAACTACCCGTCGTGTATGGCCCTCGGTTTCTTTATCCCGGAGCTCAAGAGTACGCGCCCATCCTTCAAGTGTACTGTCGTACGCCAGAAGAAGCTCTATATTCGAATGCTGGAGGTCATTGAAGAGATTTGTATTGTCTATGGCAATTGCGGCCTGCAGGGCAAGGGCATTTAAAAAGTCATGCCATTCCGTATCCGGGTCAATCTTTTGACGGTGAAAAATCTCAAGGACACCCTTAATCTCGGCCTTGGCTATCAGGGGAACTGCATAATATGTCACGAAACCTTCCTTCCGTACAAGGTCGTCCCGGCCAAAGGATACCTCGGTTTCATGAAGATTATCCACGACAATGGCACGCCGCTCACGGGCGGCAAGACCGACATGCCCCTCGCCTACGCGTACCATCGTCTTCCGTATTGCCTCCGTACGGAATCCGGTACCTGCAAAATAGTTAAGGATCTGGGAATGGGGGTCAAGCAGCAGGATACATGCGGCGTTGACATTCAGCCGGTCGACTGTCTGTTCGAGGAATACTTTCATGATAGCATCAAGGGCAAGGCTGGAGCTGATGCTCATATCGATTGTATGCAGGGCCGACAGGTTTTGAAGCCGCTTTTGCGCCTGATACTCAGCCTGTATACGGTCCTCTATTTCGCGTTCAAGAGTGGTTGTCTTCTCTGTAAGTCCCTTTGCATAGGTCTCGATGTCCCTGCCTTTTTCACTAATGCGGTGAACAGTAGTTAATGAAAGTTTTGTGACCAGATATACGAAGAAGGCGCCTCCCAGAAAAATAATACCGGTGATCTGTTTAAGTGGTGGTGTTATCCCGTTGACCCGCATAACGGCAAACAGGAGATACCCCAGGACGAAAAATCCCATAAGGGACATTGTTACAAGCCATTTCCTGCGCAGGTCCTCAAAGATTTCCTTATGTATCTGAAAAGCGACAGGTATCGAAAGGAGTATGATACAGGCCCCCGCCAGCACTTCAAGAAGAGCAATAATATCCATCATTTTCTGTAAAGAAAGACTATAGTTGGTTTAAGCAATTAATTGCATACCAGTGATGCTACCCTTTTGCAGCATTATTATATCAGATAACGAAAAGACGGTACCCGGTTGAAAAAAGATTTGGGTGTTAAATTATTTACGGGGCTTGTTGCCCGCTGGAATTTACCGCTTCATATCTGATTGATTTGAGTCATTCAGACGTATTTTTCAGCAATCTTTCGGAAATGGAATCCGTAAATTGCGAAGGTGACCGCCATTGGAAGCAGCCGGGGACGGCTGAACATGGTCCAGAAGAAGAGCCTCCAGTAGTGAAAACGTTCTTTTCCGACAATGCCGAGCAGTACAATAGATTTGAAGAGGGCTCCGAGCGACCGGCACCTGAACCTGGCCACATGATTCTGCGGCATGTATTCTCTCAGGAAGGTCTTGACGCGGTCATAAAAGAACCGGGGGGAATACACGGTATCGAGAATCTGTTTGTATCCTTTGATAAGGGCGTCGTGGTTCATCTTTGGAATGAAGTTGATCGAAAAATCGGTGTTGTCTCCGGTGGTGTCCTTCAGCAGGCGCTGCTCCTTCTCCAGGCGTTTGTAGAGCTTGGTGCTCGGAAGCGCATTCAGGAGACCGACCATTGCCGTGACTATTCCACTGTTCTGGATAAACCTGATCTGGGTCTCAAAGATGCTGAGCGGGTCGTTGTCAAACCCTACGATAAATCCTCCCTGCACCTGGAGTCCCGAGTGCTGGATCTTTTTTACGCTGGCAAGAAGGTCACGGTTTCTGTTTTGGAACTTGTTGCATTCATCAAGGCTCTCAGCATTGGGGGTCTCAATACCGACAAAGACCGTATCAAATCCCGCAGCGACCATTTTCTGCATAAGCTCTTCGTCGTCGGAAAGTTCGATTGATGCCTGAGTGATAAAGGTATAGGGGTGTTTTTTCTGCTTCAGCCATCCGGCAATGGCCGGCAGTACCTTATCCTTGAGTTTCTTCTTGTTGCCGATGAAGTTATCGTCAACAAAAAAAACGCCTTCCTTCCAGCCTCGGCGGTAGATGCTCTCGAGTTCAGTGACGATCTGGTTCGTATCTTTGGTACGGGGTGCATGCCCGCAGAGCAGGGTAATGTCACAAAATTCGCAGTTAAACGGGCATCCCCGTGAATACTGGATAGCGAGAGAGGCATAGTTCTTAAAGTTCACCAGATTCCAGAGCGGAATCGGAGTTGTCTTGATATCCGCCCACTTATCGGATGTATAAATCCTTTGTGGATGACCGTTCCGCAGATCTTCCAGAAACTCCGGCAGTGTCAATTCGGCCTCGTTCAGAACCAGATAGTCGATGTCGGGGTAGTCCTGGTAACCTGTTGTAAAAAGCGGTCCACCTGCCACTATAGGGATGCCTTTTTCTTTGCATCTCGAGATCACGTCCAGCACAGAATCCTTCTGAATCGCCATGGCGCTGATGAACACAAAGTCCGCCCATACAAGCTCCTTGTCGGACAGGCTGCTTACATTTATATCAACGAGTTTTTTCTCCCATTCTTCAGGGAGCATCGCCGCAACGGTTAATAACCCAAGGGGTGGAGTGCTTGCCTTTTTGAAGATAAATTTAAGGGCATGCTTGAAACTCCAGAATGTGTCCGGAAATTCGGGATAAACCAAAAGAATTTTCATCGTATACTTCCTTTGCCACGTATTAAGGCAGGAAAAAATCTGCCGGTTGTGAAATGCCGCGATGGGAATTCATAGACCATCTGCCTGCAAACACATTTATAGTTATTATACATCATTTTCAATGTTTATATCTGATTAATGATAACTGCTTTTAATCGCTTTGAGAGGGACCCCTTAATTTCCCTGATGCTTTTTCCCCAAGGTGTGGCCGAATAAAGTCTTTTATATCCTCAATACCTTCTTCCCCATCCAGCAGACCAAGTATCCCATACCTGAGAGCGCTGGCACGCCGATACCCCGATCTCCTCGCATCTTCTATGATCCGCCAGTCATTGCTCTCCATAAAGCGTTGATAAGCATCGAGCATTTCCGGGAAGAGTTCTTTTCTGATTCCGTCGAGCATGATGATAAAGAAGCTTAATAATGCGTGGCTTTTTCTTTCAAGAATCATCTTTATGGTTCCGCTTTCAGACGTATCGGCGAGCAAATCCTTAATCCCCCGTATGTAAAGCTCAAGAAACTTGTCATTGTTGTTCATCAGGAAACTTATCCAGTTCCCTGTAATCTCATCCTCCCTTGCCTCTCCGATTTCATGGGCCGTCAGGATATCAATTACCTCAAAAGAGACATCTTTTATCTTTTCATACAGTTTCTCTGATACAGGTTCTCCTTTTTCTATTTCGTAATGAGAAAATGCATGTTCAAGAATCCCTCCTGACTTTCTTCCCTGGAGTTCATGAAATTTTTCAAGGAGGAAAGCCCTGAGCTGTTCAAGCCTGATAAAGATATTCTTATCCTGGAGCATCGCAATCGATGTGGAGATATCCCTGCACAGTTCATCTTCCGCATAAAAGACATGGAAATCTCCGACTGACTTTTTCTGCCGGAGCCTGGCAAAGAAAAAGGTCGGCTTGTGAAAAAGACCGTAACCGCCTCCATATACAAACCCGTTGTCGTTGATTGCATCATTTATAGAATCAACTTCAAAAGGGCCGTAATACTTTCCATTAATCTCAATATCCCGCAAAGTCTTCTCCCCCAGTTCCGCCCACAATGCCTCCCTTGACTCAACCCACGACATTGTGGCATCCATGGGAATATTTTGCCACGGCTTCATGGCATGTTCGTGCCTGTACAGCCCCCTTATCCTTAAGAGCAGACCGCATATTGAGTAGTATCCCCATGACTGTGCATCGGCAACATTGCAGTTGTACTTTACCTGCCGTGTGAATTTATCTATATCCATATTCACTAATATAAGTTTAAGGATTAAGTCTCAATGATGCAAGTGCCGTGGCGGAGAAAAAACCAACCAAAGTAATGAGATGAACCGGACCATGGGTTCAATGGCGGAAGAGTTCATTGACATGATTTGTAATTATTCTTTTCGCTTCTTTGCCAACCAGAAACCCCAGATGCTCAGGCCCAGAGCGGCGATAAAACCAAAAACCGAAATACGGACGGGAACATCCCATGTGCCGATCCGAACAGGCCACCAGAAGAGCAGTCTTATAAGATGGAACAGAGAAACCAGCCCGAATATTATTCCGGTAATGAGAAAATATAATCTTTTTTTCATTATCTATATTATATGAAAACCTGAGAAAAATATTCAGGAAAACCTGGAGCTGGAGGATGTGCGGCATAAAAGGAAGAGGCCCTTGATGCGTTCGACCTGCCCGTGGATTCTTTATGCGGCTTTAGCCTGCATTATTCATGGGCCGGGCGCCTGCAGCGATGGTCTATGGATTATCCGGGTTAGCGCAGACAGGAAAGAGGAAAAGATAACTCTCGATTAACATGAAGAAATTTGGATATAATACCGGGGTGAATATAATAAAGTCAGCATGAGTATACTGAGGATGAATTTGTTGGCGTGAGACGGTTTGAAGAGAAATTGGGCGTGTGGATTGTCAGGTACCGCTGGTGGGTGATACTCGTTGCGATCCTTCTGGTGTTGACGGCGGCGAGCGGCGCTCGTTTCCTGACCTTCAGTAATGATTTAAGGGTTTTCTTCAGCAAGGAAAATCCTCAGTTCAGGGCGCTTGATGCTCTGGAGAACACTTACAACAGGATAGACAGTGTTTTTTTTGCCATAGCCCCCGGGGACGGCAATGTGTTTACGCGCCGGACCCTTGCGGCCATAGAGAAGCTGACGGCTGATTCATGGAAGATACCATATTCCAGTCGTGTGGACTCGATCACGAACTTTCAGCATACCAGGGCGGAGGGGGACGATCTGATAGTCGAGGATCTGGTGCAGGATGCCGGGAAACTTACTGATGCGCAAATCGAACGGATCCGAAAGATTGCCTTATCCGAGCCGCAGCTTGTAAATCTCATGATATCTCCATCCGGGAGTGTTACCGGTATAAATGTCAATATCCTGCTCCCCGGTAAATCACGCAGTGAGGTAACGGAAGTCGCTTCATACGTACGGAAAATGGCAGATGGTTTCCGCAACGAATATCCGGGAATAGACATTTATCTCACAGGAGGGATAATGCTTGACAATGCCTTTTCCGAGGCCAGTACAGATGACATGTATACCCTGGCTCCACTTATGTTTCTTATCCTGTTCTTTATTATGGGGCTGTCACTCCGTTCTGTGACGGGGACCTTATCCACCATGATTGTCATACTCTTTTCGGTGGCTACGGGAATGGGCCTTGCGGGATGGATCGGGATACCGTTGACTACTGCGACGGCCGGATCTCCCGTCATAATACTTACTCTGGCTGTCGCGGACAGCGTACATTTACTGAGTTCAATGTTTCAGCAGATTCGCCTGGGCAAATCCAGACATGAGGCGATTGCGGAGTCCCTGCGAATCAATCTCCAGCCTGTTTTTATTACGAGTATTACAACGACGATCGGCTTTCTCAGTATGAACTTTTCAGATGCGCCTCCATTTCGTGATCTTGGAAATATTGTTGCCATGGGTGTGACGGCCGCCTTTGTGTATTCGATTTTTCTGCTTCCCGCGCTTATGGCGGTACTGCCGGTACGGATAATACCCGGGGACAGGGCCGGACATTACTCACTGGATAAACTGGCGGACTTCGTTATTAACAACCGAAGGACCGTTTTCTGGGGTGTCTTGATAGCGGCAAGCGTGGTGACTACAGGTATACTGAAGATAGACCTTAATGATAACTGGATAAAATATTTCAGCAAAAAGTACGACATCCGGAGGGCAACCGATTTCGTAGAGGCAAATCTCAGGGGGTTTAATATTATAGAGTATTCCCTTGAATCTGGTGAACCCGGGGGTATCAGCAGGCCTGATTATCTTTCCAGGGTCGATGCATTTGCAGCCTGGTATATGAAACAGCCGAAGGTCGTTCATGTGAGAAAATTCACGGACATCATGAAGAGACTTAATCAGAACATGCACGGTGATGATGAATCATATTATCGAATCCCGCACAGCCGGGACCTGGCGGCGCAGTACCTCCTGCTTTATGAGATGTCCCTGCCGTTTGGCCATGACCTTAACAACCAGATCAATGTTGACAAATCGGCTACCCGGATGACCGTATCTTTAAAGAATATCACCACGCGGGAATTGCGTGAAACAGATAAAAGGGCCCGGCAATGGCTTAAGCTCAATGCCCCTTCAATGTTTACTTACGGCACGGGGCTTTCCATCATCTGGGCACATCTGTCCCAGCGGAATATCCATACCATGCTTGGCGCATCTTTCTGGGCGCTCATGCTTATTTCAGGTATTATGGTTATCTCGCTCAGGAGCTTAAAGCTTGGAGTTGTCAGCCTGATACCGAATGTTTTGCCTGCCCTCATGGCATTCGGTGTCTGGGGTTTAACAGTGGGCAGTGTAGGCCTCGGCCTGTCCGTGGTAGCATCCTTGACCATCGGCATTGTGGTGGACGACACGGTCCATTTTATGAGTAAATACATTCGGGCGCGGCGTGAACAGAACATGAGCCCTGAAGATGCAGTCAGGTATTCATTTAACACAGTAGGTGCGGCAATGTGTATAACGACCCTTATTCTGGTAGCAGGGTTCCTGGTACTCACATTATCCGCTTACAGAATGAATTCCGACATGGCTTTCATGACTGTAATAACCATAACTATCGCTCTCGTTCTGGACTTTTTGCTCCTTCCTGTCTTATTGATGAAAGTTGACGGAAAAAATGATAAACTGTCTCATGATTGAGAGGAGATTATTTATGAAGCGATTGAGCCGTGTTTTTATCCTGTCCCTGTTGATAGCATTCATATTCCCGGCAGGCCTCCATGCTGATGCCCCTGAAGAGAAGGGACTTTCCATAGCCCGTGAAATTGACAGGCGTGAAAGCGGGTACGGGGATTCTACTGTTAAGATGCTTATGATCCTGAGGAACAGACACGGGCAGAAAAGTATCCGGAAGATACGTATCAGGACGCTCGAGGTGAAGGGCGATGGAGACAAGAGTTTGACAATCTTCGACAGCCCGCGGGATGTTAAGGGGACCGCCTTCCTGAATTTCACCCACAAGTTCGGTGATGACGACCAGTGGCTGTACCTCCCGGCGCTCAAGAGGGTAAAGCGCATCAGTGCGGGAAATAAATCCGGTTCATTCATGGGAAGTGAATTTTCCTATGAAGATATTGCCAGCCGGGAAGTGGAAAAATATACATACAGGTGGATACGCGATGAAATGTATAATGGACAGGAGTGTTTTGTTGTTGAGCGTTATCCTGTGGACAAGAAGAACTCCGGCTATACACGCCAGGTCACATGGATAGACAAAAAGGAATACCGCTTACTAAAGGTGGACTATTATGACCGCAAGGACTCCCTGTTAAAGACCCTTACCTTTTCGGGATACAAAAAATATCTTGGCAGATACTGGCGTGCCGATGAAATGTATATGGTGAATCATCAGACGGGTAAGAGTACGAAGCTTGTGTTTTCAGACTACAGGTTCGGAACCGGGCTTAAGAAAAGAGACTTTACTAAAAACAGTCTTAAAAGGATTCACTAATGAGGCAGGTTGGTTAATCAGGGAGAGGAGTTTGAATAAATTACGGGGGATATTATCGTCAGTGCGGCAATTAACCCTGTTTCTGCCAATCATGTTTGTGTTTGTGTGTGTTGCCTTCCCGTCCCGGGCATTTGCCGGTGAGATTTCCGGATATGTTGCGGCAGAGGGCAGGTATTTCTTTAACGGACCGCTTTTCTCCGGGCAGAAAAGGCACGATGCATCCCTGGCGCTTCAGCCGGAATACTACCATCAATGGGGTAGTGGCTCGAGCTTTACCTTCGAGCCGTTTGCACGGGTAGACAGTGCGGATCCTGAACGCACACATTTCGACATCCGCGAACTGAATGTTCTCTGGCTGGGTGATCCCTGGGAACTCCGCATCGGGATCGGCAAGGTGTTCTGGGGGGTCACCGAGTTCGTTCACCTTGTTGACATCATCAACCAGACCGATCTCGTGGAAAATATTAACGGAGAAGATAAACTGGGCCAGCCGATGATAAACCTTACGGTGCCCGCTGATTGGGGAGTTATAGACCTGTTTGTCCTGCCGTATTTTCGCGAGAGGACATTCCCCGGGCATAAGGGAAGGCTCCGCTCCGGGCCGGAGATTGATGCGGACAGGACACTGTATGAGAGTCCCGCTAAAGAGCATCACATTGATTTGGCAATAAGGTACAGCCACACTATAGGCGATTGGGATTTCGGGATTTACAATTTCAACGGGACAGGGCGGGAGCCGACACTCCTGTTGCGGATTGGTCCCGGTGGTAACCCGTTTCTTGTTCCTTACTATGAACAGATAAACCAGACCGGCCTCGACGTTCAGGCTGTAAAGGGGAACTGGCTGTATAAGCTTGAAGCTATTTACAGGACCGGACAGGGAGAAGGTTTTTTCGCTGATGCCGGCGGCTTTGAATATACAATGACCAATATCCTGTCAAGCGGAATGGATCTTGGTTTGATCGGCGAATGGGCCTATGATGAACGGGGAGATAAAGCGACCACAGCGTTTCAGAATGACCTTATGCTGGGTCTCAGGTGGGCTCTCAATGACGCTGCAAGCTCCAACCTTCTTGTGGGTTTTATTCAGGACCTTGACCGGCATTCAAGGGCTTTGAAGGTAAAAGGAAGCCGTAGATTTGGTGACAACTGGCTTCTCTCGCTCGATGCATGGGCATTTTTAAATGTAAGTAGAGAGGATATTATCTACAGCCTGCGGGACGACGATTATCTGCAGCTTCAAGTCGCATATTATTTCTGACCGCTTCGTAAAAAAATCTCCGGTTTCCCTGTTGCATTGCACCGGTACTCCATTGTTATCCTGCACTATCGGGCTCTTTCGTTTAACAACTGCTCGATCTGCTCGATCCTTTCCCTGTATTCATTGCACTTCCGCTCATGTTCTTCCTGCATGGCCTGCGCTTCTACACCGCCGATATGTATCGAAGCCCTGTTTAATGTAAAAGCGTGTACTTCTTCTTCATCCAGGAGGCATTCATTTGTGTGTTTTAGTTCTTTTTTTAATTCCTCCGTTGTCATTTCTTCAGGCAATTTCTTTTTTTTCATGGAAGCTGTTCGCCCTTTTCCTTATTATGACATCAGGCATTTTACGCCTTATGTACCTATTTATCTTTACTCTCATCCTGAGTCTTCTTTTCTTCAAGCAGGTCAAGAAAGCCATTAATTTCATCAATAAAAGACCGTATATAGGGGTCGTCCATTGTCCTTATACTGAGACGCTTTTCGTATTGCCCTTCACGGATTTTCTGCAATTCTCTTTTCAGTCTCGGGAAAGGGCCGATAAACCTGTGCGTGAACACTGATGTGAGCACTGCAAGGGCAACAACATAGCACACAAAAACGAGAATCAGAAGCCCGATTTTAACATTTTTATTCAAGTTGAGTATCTCAAGAAAATCTTTCGCTTCCCTGATGACGAAGGCAAGAAAAATGACTGTTGCAAAGGACACGAGGACAATCAGGGCGAGTGAGATTTGAAGCTCCCTCCTCGAAAAGTAAAATTGGCGACGGCGCTTTTTCATGTCTCTATTTTATCACTATTGTTCAGGAAAATTTAACTCCTGCCAAAATAAAAGCGGCCCGCTTTCCCCCGGCGGGAGGAGGGTCCCCCTGTATACCTGTTTACTTTTCACTCCTGTACATAGTCATAAGGTTATTGATTCAGAATATCCCTCTCTGTTACAGGCTGATACCGGCTGAATTATCTACGGTATGATGTATATCATATCGGGGGCTGTTCGTTGTTGAGTAAGCTACAAAAGAAATGAGTTGTAGTGGTAATATATGATTCCAAGGAGGAAGAAATGAGGATCCATTCATTGCAGCATGTGCCCTTTGAAGATCTTGCAAACATTGAAGTCTGGGCTGGGGCGAAGGGCCATGAGATATCGAAGACATTGCTTTTTAGATATGACAGGCTGCCGGAAAACGGAGATTTCGACTGGCTGATAGTCATGGGCGGACCCATGGGAATATATGACGAAGACGGATATCCATGGTTGATCGATGAGAAGAGGTTTATTGAGAGGACCATAAACGATGGTAAAACCGTTCTGGGCGTGTGCCTCGGGGCGCAGCTCATAGCAGGTGTGCTCGGGGCGAAGGTAAAGAGGAATACTTACAGGGAAATCGGCTGGTTTCCGGTCAGCCTTGTGAAAGATGCCGGGAATTCAGGCCTTTTTCACAACCTGCCCGAAAGGTTTACCGCTTTCCACTGGCATGGCGATACATTTGAAATACCGCCGGGTGCCCGATGTATGGCCTCCAGTGAAGGATGCGCCAACCAGGCCTTTGAGTATGACGGCAGGGTTGTGGGACTTCAGTTCCATCTCGAGTCTTCTGAGGCGAGTATAAAAAGGCTTATCGATAATTGTAGCGATGAGATTGTTGAGGGGAAATATATACAGAAACCGGATGAGATGATAAATGCCACCGGCCATCTGGACGAGATAAATTCGGCAATGAAAATCCTTCTGAACAATATGGAAGCATTATGAATTGAAGTCTTTCGTGCAGCAACGCCGGGACTCGACAAATATGTTAAGATATGGACGGGTTTTATTTATAATGATGGGTTATAAGGTGCGGAGACAGTGATCAGAAAGGCTTTACTCCTGAAGATATTCGAAGTAGCCAATATGCACAGGTGGAATGACAAGATCCGCCCCGTGGAGCTGAGAGAACTCGACAAGCAGGCGCACAAGATGGTCATAGCCTATTTTCTTGGTAAATTTGAAGAGGGCAGGGAGGGTTTTGACTGGATCAGGATAATCGAGGGCGGGATATTCGAATTCCTCCAGCGTATGGTTCTTACGGACCTGAAGCCGCAGATCTTTTATAAGATAAAAGAAGACGGGGAGAAATATAAACGGCTGAATGAATGGGTATACGGTGAACTCGAATCTGTAATCTCACCCTTGGGGGAAGGTTTCTGTAATAAGTTTCGAAGCTATTTCGAAAAATCTTCCGATAACATAAACAGAAGGGTTTTGAGTGCATCCCACTTTTATGCTACGAAATGGGAGTTTGACATCATAGAGCGGGCGAACCCCGGAGGATATGAGATAGGTGAGATAAAACGCAATCTGCAGTCGGAGCAGGAAAAATATTATGATCTCAGGGGAATCCAGCAACTTGCCCTTTATGAAAAATACCGCAATTTTGTGGACCTTTGCGGTCAGCTGAGATTCCAGATCAGGTGGAGCCATATACACCGCCTGCCCAAGACGTCGGTGCTTGGGCACATGCTGATAGTCGCCGTTCTCTCTTATCTTTTTTCGCTCGAAATCAATGCGTGCAGGAGGAGGTGCATCAACAATTACTTCAATGGCCTTTTCCATGACCTGCCGGAAGTGTTGACACGCGACATCATTTCTCCGGTGAAGAGGTCCGTCGAAGGTCTCAGTGAGCTGATTAAGGATTACGAACGTGAGCAGATGGAAAAAGAGATTTATGGGTTGCTGCCGGAGGATTGCCATGCAGAGATGAGGATGTTTACAGAAAATGAATTCACCAGTGCTGTGACTGTTAATGGGAAGACCGTAGAAACGGGTTCTGATGAGATAAGCTCTTCATATAATAAAGACGAATACAATCCGAGAGATGGAGAAATAATCGAGGCGGCCGATCATCTTGCTGCGTTCATTGAGGCATACATGGCCATTGAGAACGGTATGAAGGCGAGGGAACTCGTGGACGCAAAAAACACACTTTATAACAGATACAGCCAGAAGACCGTCGCCGGCATAAAATTCGGCGAGATTTATGCCGATTTCGAGTGATATCTTAAATACCAGAGGTGCTGTCAAGCTGCAGACGCTTTTAGACTTGCGGGGAGTATCACCTTATTATAAGAGCTAAGTCCCTGCACAATTTTACAGATTCTAAGTGTAACTGTTTTTTAGAAATTGCATGTTTTGCCACGGGCTGTTGCCCAAATATGAAAATGCCCTTACTGTCATTCTGAACTTGATTCAGAATCTAATAAAAATAATGAGGTATGAGACCCTGAAACAAGTTCAGGGTGACAATTTATGGTTTGGGCAACAAACAGCCCGTTAACAAGTGGCCGGTGCTGGTTATAAAAAATGGGGGAACTTTATGCAGGCATATATACTCTCTGACAATGATGACCTGCGGGAACCCCGATGAATCGGGGCTCCTGATATTTCTCTTCCGGCCCGGCTGAATAAATAAAGGGCGGATTCAATAGAAAAAAAGTGAGGTTCAAGTTACAAACTTGAACCCGCCCAGGAATTCCCCTCTTTGGCAAAGAGGGGACAGGGGAGATTATTTAGAGTCTGTGTATAAAGACAGTCTCTCTATCTGTCATTTCCCGACTTAGTCGGGGAATCTATTCTTTTCAATAAGTTCCGGATGCCCGATTACAGACTTCGGGCATGACAAAAATAAAAAACGGCAATTTATACACAGACTCTATTTAATTTAAATTATCCATAAAATCCCCGTTTTTCAAAGGGGGATGTAATAATGAGCTTGTGAAGGTTGCTGTG
>BDTO01000032.1 GCA_002897855.1 bacterium BMS3Bbin05 | reverse complement strand
CAAAGGTCTTTTATCATGGGTGTAACATCCTTCAATGAGACCTTCCTGATGCTCATAGAAACGCCTCTCTACATCGTTGGTTACTCCAGTATAATAACTGCCATGGTTCGACAGGCTCACCATGACAGGCTTACATTCACCCACTTGGAGTGAGAAAGAATCGAAAATTTTTTATAATATTCGCTCGCTTAACCCCACGGAAAGACCACGGGGAATATGCTCGCTATCCACTTAAATATACATTATATAACACCAGGAATCATCGTGTGTCAACCTGAAATTATAATTTATAAGGGATCTCCATGCAGACTTGAATCGTAAAGTTTTTTTCTGCTGAGTCCATAATCTGTTGCAACAATCTTTGCTGCCTCTTTACGGCCCTTCCCTGCCTTCATCAGCTTTTCAACCTCTTTCAGGGCCTCATCAAATGATATCGATTCCCTGACAGCGCCTTCAATTACAACAACATATTCTCCGGCGATAATCGCTTCCCGCAATACAGAAATGACATCTTTTACGCTGCCCCTGTAAACCGATTCGTTCAGCTTTGTGAGTTCATGACAGACAGCAATATACCTGTCCGGCATAACTTCCGAGAGTCCCTGGATACTGTCAATAAGCCTGTGAGGAGATTCGTAAACCACCACGGTCCTGGTTTCTATCGCAATATCCCTGAAAAAAGCTGCCCTTTCATGTTTTTTTGCCGGTACAAATCCAAGGAAGACAAAATTCCTTGTAGATATGCCGGATACGGTCAGAGCTGAGATTATGGCAGACGGACCGGGGACAGGAACTACCGGAATGCCGGCCTCTATTGCCTTCTTAATCAGCACTCCGCCCGGATCCGATATCCCCGGCGTTCCGGCATCGGATATCAGTGCTACGTCCCTGTTCCTGTTAAGGATTTCAATTATATTGCCGGATTTTGTTTTCTCCCTTTCGCCCCAGTAACTAACAAGTTTACCGCCGTTGATACCGTAATGGCTGAGAAGTTTTCTGGAATGTCTCGTATCCTCTGCAGCGATTGTATCCGCCTCCCTCAGCACCCTCAATGCCCTGAAGGTCAAATCCTCTAAATTTCCGATAGGTGTTGAAACTATATAGAGCGTGCCCGGCATGATCGTAAATGGTCAGGGCTGCTATTTCCTGAACCTGTTCAGCCACATTATATGACTCTTTTCCTCGTTAATTACTTCATCAATAATATCACGCTCTTTAACGGCATCCTTTATGCCATGGAAGAAAAGCAGTGTCTCCTTTTCAAATGCTATGGCAAAACTGACAGCTGCCCTTACATCCTGTATATTCTGCATGTGCATTGTCGCATTTTCCTTGCCGAGGAAAAAAGCAGATTCGACAATAGCCCTCATATACGGAGCGACCTCTCCCCAGTCCTCCGGTTCCTTTTCACCTATTATGTCCCTGAGTTCCGTAAATCTCTTTTCGTGAACCTGCTCCTTTTTTGCAAGCGTGTCAAACAATTTGCTGAGTTCCCCATTTTCCTTATGCTTTTCCGCCATTACGCTATAAAAATTATAACCCATTTTTTCAGTCTGTATTGCCATCTCTATAGCTTCCCTGATAGAAAATTCCGTCATCGCATTTCCTCCCTGTTAATTATTTTTCAGCGACTTTCTCAGTTTCCGGTCAACTTCAATAATCTTATTGACATTATCACCCTTTATATCCCACGAATAAGAGCCTTTTACGTTCCTTTTGAGTTCTATCCTTACGGGCTTTTGCGGTCTTATCTGGGAAAGGGACCTGTCATTCTTCAAACTGAAATCCTTTTCATTTTCACTTTTAAAATTGCATGAAATGAAGAACGGCATAATCAAACATATGATAACAAGAATGAACCGCACTCTCAAAAACTCCTGTACCTGTTCGTAATGGGAAACCGCCTGTCTCTTCCAAAAGCCCTCAAGGTTATCTTTATCCCGGGTGGGGACTGCCGTCTCTTATATTCACTCCTGTCGACCATCCTTACGACTTTCTCGGCACATTCACTGCTGCATCCAAGGTGGAGTATCTCTTCAAAACTCATATCATCCTCAATATATGCCTTCAGTACCGGATCAAGCACCGGGTACGGAGGCAACGAATCGGAATCTTTCTGGTTTTCCCTCAGCTCGGCAGAAGGTTCCTTCCATAGAACTCTCTCCGGGATAAGACCATTATCCGCCCTGCCATTTCTCCATTTTGCAAGTTCATAGACAAGGGTCTTGGAAACATCCTTTATGACTGCAAATCCCCCGGCCATGTCACCATATAATGTAGCATATCCAACAGACATTTCAGATTTGTTTCCGGTAGTAAGAACAAGCCAACCGAATTTGTTGGAAAGGGCCATCAACAGATTACCCCGTATACGGGCCTGCAAATTCTCTTCAGTGACATCTCTCTCAATATCCATGAATATATCCGACAGGCTCTCAAGATAATCTTCAAATATCCTGCTGATCGGGATAGTGAGCAGTTTTATATCAAGATTTTGAGCAAGCAGTTTCGCATCCTCGACAGATCCGGCAGACGTAAATCCTGACGGCATAAAGACCAGATTAAGGTTATCCTTGCCGAGCGCATCGGCAGCAATACAGGCCACAAGAGATGAATCAATCCCGCCGCTGAGACCTACTATTACGGATTCAAAACCGTTTTTTTCAACATAATCCCGTGTTCCCGTAAGAAGAGCAGTGTAAATCTCATCATAAAGGTCTTTAACACCAACGACCCCTTTTCCTGCCAATTTATCTTTTTTCTTAATATCATTATTGACCTTTACTACATCCACGCGCGAACTGTCAAAAGAGAGTACTTCCTGCCTTCTCTTGGGGTCATGAAGGCGTTTCATGAAAACACCTTCAATATCGATATCACATACAATCATGTCTTCTTCAAACTGCCTGCCCCTTACAATAATTTCACCCCTCTGGTCCACAATCAGACTGTGACCGTCAAATACAAGTTCATCCTGTCCGCCAACCATGTTAAGATACGCAACAACAACCTCATTGTCCAGGGCCCGGGTTGTAAGCATCTTCTCCCTGATCTGTGACTTTCCGATAGAATAAGGAGACGCATTTATGTTAATAATCATCTCAGCTCCCCTTAATGCCTGGAAATGATAAGGCCCATCCGGATACCATATGTCTTCGCATATATTTATGCCGATATCCACTCCTGCAACTTTATACACCGGATATCTGTCACCGGCCTGGAAATATCTGAGTTCGTCAAAAACACCATAGTTGGGAAGATACACCTTGTGATACCTGTCGATAATCTCCCCTTTGTAGATAACAGCGGCTGCATTGTATATATCCTCATCCATATCGACAAATCCTACTATACCTAAAATATCTCCGACAGCTTCCTTAATCCTGTCCATCTCTCTCATATTGTCCTTGATGAACTGGGGTTTCAGCAGGAGGTCTTCAGGGGGGTAGCCCGTCACGGCAAGTTCCGGAAGAACAACTATATCAGCAGATAAATCCTCCGCCTTTTGAATGTAGTTTATTATCTTCTCACCATTGGCATGAATGTCTCCAACTGTGAGATTTATCTGCGCGAGCGCTACCCTTATAAGTTTCATCCGGCACACATCCATTTTTGATGAATATCACAAATCATATCATTAATTAGAGTCTGTCCATAAAGACAGTCCCTCTATCTGTCATTCCGGCAGTCCTTAAGCCGGAATGCCTGTGAGTCCTGCGTCTCTGAGTTTTTTCTCTGTTTGTCATTCCGGCAGTCCTTAAGCCGGAATCTATTCTTTTCTATAAGTTCTGAATGCCCCGAACGCTTTCGGGACATGACAAAAACAAGAAATGGCAATTTATGGACAGCCTCTAATTAGTGTCTGTGTATAAAGTCATTGTGTCTGCCTGTCATTCCGGCAGTCCTTAAGCCGGAATCTATTCTTTTCAATAAGTTCTGAATGCCCCGAACGCTTTCGGGACATGATAGAAATAAAAAACAGCAATCTATACACAGATTTATATTATATATCTTTCCATGAAAATTTCCATATATTAATAATAACAGAATTCAGTTCATCTCCAGACCTGAAGAGTTGATAAAACATATGGAAATACAGGAGTTCGTGCCCGGGTGAAAATTCAAACATTTGTGCAACAGGCTCAGTAATAATGCTATAATGAATCCATCAACAGGAATTAATCATAATACCATTGCATATTTCATACTAAAATGGTCAAACCCTTCGAATTCAAACAATGCATTAATATACTCAAATCAACCGGCGAAAAAGCAATAAGTCTTCGGGAATTGAGGAAACAGATCGCATCGGTCAGCGATGTAACAATCTTCCATCATACCTATCAATATTTCATGAAAGGTCATATTCTCGAATATACCAATGACTTTGCCCAATGGATAGGCGAAAATCTTGAGGAAGCGGCCCTCTCGGAGCAGATCGCTAATATCGATCCTTATGAGTACAGTCAGATATCCGAACTGAGAGAAAAACTTCTGAATGTAATTGACGAATACTTTGATAACTTCCCCGAACCGAGAGATACTTTACCGGGAAGCGAGTTTTATTTTGTTGAGACCATCACATTAATCTTTCCTTCAGGAGTCAAGGCAAAGAACCTTGCGGAGTTTCTTATTGCTATAAGATATATTGATGCGGCCTCGATATACTACCACTTCTATGAGGCGCGGATACGTCTCGGCAGCGGGGCCGACGATTTTTCAAAGTGGATTAAGGACACACTCGGTAAGAATGAACTCGCCGAAAACATAATGGGGATAGATCCCTTTATGCATAATATCGAGGGAATCAGGGAGCATCTCGAAGAAATCATCGAAGAAGAGGTAAAAAAAGAGATGGAGTCCATGGAAATTTAAACATGATAGATGAATATCACGGCATAGCCCCCAAGGGCGATCTATTGCTGATACATAAACTTGGTGAAAAGTTTAATGGAAGATCATTTCTCCACATTAATTCCACCAGGCAGGGTGGTGGTGTCGCCGAAATACTCCAGCGAATGATCCCGCTGCTCAGAGATATCGGTATCAACACAAGATGGGAAGTCCTGAAAGGTGACAGCAGGTTCTACGATATCACAAAAAAAATTCACAACGCACTGCAGGGAAATCCCGAAAAAATCACGGATGACATGTGGGATTACCACTATGAAATAAACCGGAAAAACTCGGAAGAACTTGACCTTGAAGCTGATACGGTACTCATACATGACCCCCAGCCTCTCCCCCTGATCAAATTCAGAAAGAACGGCAACTGGATATGGAGATGCCATATAGATTTGTCAAATCCCGAGATTGGTGTATGTGAACGTATGTTGAAATACTGCGCAAATTATGAATCGGCGATCTTCTCAATGCCGAATTTTGCCAGAGCGATGAAGATAAGCGAGTTTATCATACCACCATCGATAGATCCCCTGAGCGAAAAAAACAGGGAACTCAGTGACGTTGAAATAAGAGAAACCCTGGAAAAGTTTGATATCCCGCCGGACAGGCCGATAATCCTCCAGGTTTCGAGGTTTGACAGGTTCAAAGACCCGGTAGGTGTCATCAAGGCTTACAGGATGGTAAAAAAGTATAACGACTGCATACTTATCCTGGCCGGCAGCCCTGCCACCGATGATCCCGAGGGAGAAACGGTACTGAATGAAGTCAGAGAATTTGCCGAAAACGATCCTGACATATATATCCTCCTTTTACCTCCTTTCAGCGACAGAGATATCAATGCCCTGCAGAGAGCGGCAACCGTAGTACTTCAGAAATCCCTGAAAGAGGGTTTCGGGCTAACCGTTTCCGAGGCAATGTGGAAAGGCAAACCTGTCATAGGTGGTGCAACAGGCGGCATCCCCCTCCAGATAGCTCACAGATTCACCGGGTTTCTTGTGCGTACGCCCGAAGGTGCTGCTTTCAGGACAAGACAGTTCCTGAACAACCCTGTAATGCTTAAGAGGATGGGAGAAAACGGCAGAGAATATGTAAGGAACAATTTTCTCATTACACGCCAGGTAAGAGATTATCTCTCCGTCTGGTATGCGATAGAGAATAAAGATGATACTGTATTTGAAATATGAAGTCAGCCGACCTGAGCAATTTTATAAACGAAATTTATGCCGGCAGGAAACTTGTCATTATCTCCAACAGGGAGCCCTATATCCATAAGAAGACAGTCCTGGGCATAAAAACCGAGAGGCCTGCAGGAGGACTTACCTCTGCCATGGACAATGTTCTGAAAACAGTGGGAGGCATATGGATAGCATGGGGGAGCGGAAGCGCAGACAGGGAATCTGTAGACAGGGGAAACTGCGTCAGAGTCCCTCCGGAAAACCCTTCTTACACAATAAAGCGGGTCTGGTTAACAAAAAACCTGGTTGATAATTATTACCATGGCTATTCGAATCAGGTGCTCTGGCCGCTGTGTCATACGGCCCTTAACAGGGTATATTTCAGGAGGAGATTCTGGGAAGGATACGTCAAGGCAAACTTTCATTTTGCCGATGCAGCACTTGAAGAAATAAGTGATGATTCCATAGTATGGGTTCATGACTATCACCTGTGTTTAGTCCCTAAACTGCTTAAGGAAAAAAAACCCGACATCACGGTAGCACACTTCTGGCATATACCATGGCCCGACTGGAGCGCATTCAGGGCATGCCCCAGATCACTGCATATTCTTGAAGGTCTGCTTGGAAATGATATTATTGGATTTCAACTCCCGCTCTTCGTAGATAATTTCATGGATTGTGTCAACAGGTGTCTCGATGCCGATATAGACGCTGATAAAAGAACGGTAACATACAGAGGACACACTACAATATTAAAGGCTTTTCCCATAAGTGTTGACTTCGAGAATTTCAATTCAATGAGTTTAGCGGGCAAGACCGTCAGAAAAATAAAGAAACTCAGAAATATATATGATCTGCCGGAATTGGTGGGCATAGGAGTAGACAGGCTCGAATATACCAAAGGCCTTATCAAGAGATTGCAGGCGCTTAATCTGTTCTTTGAAAAATATGAAAAACACCGCGGGAATTTCACATTTATCCAGATCGCCGTCCCAACCAGGATGAAGGAACCGTACATAAGTTACAGGAAGACCGTCGAAGAGATGATCCACAGGATAAATAACAGATATTCCACGGACAGATGGCGGCCTGTTATTTACATCGACAAGAAAATTGACCATAAAGACCTCGTTGCTTATTACAGGATGGCCGATATCAGCATAATCAGCTCCATATATGACGGGATGAATCTCGTTGCCAAGGAATTCGTCGCTTCCCAGGTTGACGAAAAAGGCATACTTATACTGAGCGAACTGGCCGGTGCTGCCGATGAATTAGAAGGTGCAATACTCGTAAACCCGTACGATACTGAAAACTTCTGCGACAGCATTAATATATCACTGAAAATGCCCGCCGAAGAAAAGATTAACAGGATGAAGACATTGAGGAGACAGGTAAGGGATAATGATATCCACAAATGGATTGCCGATATACTCTACGATATTGCAGCGATATCATCTATTAAACAAAACCACTGCCAATACTTTTTCGACAGTATAGATACATTGGAAGACCAGATCAAAAACAGAGAAATTTTTCTATTCTTCGATTACGATGGAACCCTTGTACCCATAGTTGAATCTCCGGAGCTGGCATATATCCCGGAAAAAATCAGACAATTAATCCGTAAGCTGAAAGATAATTTCGCAATAGCCGTCATTACAGGCAGGACAATAGGAGATATAAGGAAAAGAGTGGGCATAGACGATATAATATATGCAGGCAATCACGGCTCAGAGATATGGGACGGCGGCAATCTTATCATCAGTCAGGATTCATCGGAAATCAATATAAAATTAAAAGAAATACTGGAAAAGTTAAACAGGGGTCTCTCTCACATTCCAGGTGTCTTCATTGAAGACAAGGGGATAACCGCCAGTATCCATTTCAGGAACGTATGGATAAAACATCTGGGTGAGCTTTTCTCTGTTTTCTGGGGAATTATAAAAGATTACGAGGACATTTTCAGGATTACGTCGGGTAAAAAAGTCTTTGAGATCCGGCCGCTCAATGCGTGGAACAAGGGTGATGCAGTAAATTATATAATGAATAAATTTGGAAAGAAAATGATCCCTTTGTACATCGGAGACGATACTACAGACGAAGATGCTTTCAGGGCCGTAAGGGGAAGAGGGATATCTGTTTGTGTAGGCGGCAGTCTTGAAGCGGACTATTATCTGAAAAACCAGGAAGAAATCGGAAAATTTATGAAATTCCTGGTGGAGATGAAATCTTTAACTGCCGGATAATATTTGGATTCTTACATCTTTTTTATGCTACAATTCTCTATATGATAGACTCGTAAAATGCCAAAAAAGAGATGGCCAAGCAAAAATCGTCAGATACAAGGTGCATAAATTTCGAGGAATGAGGCATACTTACGTACGCCGCAGTGAGGAGATAATTTAATGCAACGCAGTAGCCGGCGACTTTTTGCGACGCCATCATATATGACCGGCATGAAGCCGGCCAATTCCCTTGGAAAGGGGGGGAGCATCATGTTTATTGAAAAGGTTTCAAAAAAGACTGCAACTACCTGTAAATGTAAGGGATCCTGCTAAGCAAACAAGGATTATATGAAAGAGGGAGGATATTTCAGTCCTCCCTCTTTCTGTCCGGACTGAAAAAATAATTAAAAAGGACACGAAGAAACATGATGCCCCCGATTTTTTAAAGGCTTGCGGCACTCCGCCCCTCTGAATTATCTGAAGCATTAACCGTTTATATCTTGTTTCCTGTCTATCTACATAGAAATTAATCAGCAACGATTGACTTTCACACGATATAATATAGTAAATTATATAAATATTGCGGGCGTAACTCAGTGGTAGAGTGTCAGCTTCCCAAGCTGAAGGCCGCGGGTTCAAATCCCGTCGCCCGCTCCATTTTTTTGAATTTTCTATGATTAATATGAATAGCAAGCGTACTCCCCGTGGTCTCATCACGGGGTCAAGTAAGCGAATATAATAATAAAATCTTCCCTTAGTATTAGATTACCGGTGACAAGGCCACTGGGAAGATCAATTATATAATTATTTAATAAATAAATTATCTTTATAAATTTGTGTAATTTGCAACTCATTTGTAATATAATAGTAAACAATACATCTTGCGAAGCGCTTTGATAATTGACCTTTTAGAATGTGACGAATAGCCATACGGATACAAGCCTGTCATTAACAACCAATATTCAGAAGGGAGGGAACAATTATTTTTAACGTGTATTCGTCTTTATTTCCATACGAAAGGAGTCCCGGATCATGAAACCTCTGAACTTTTGTGTTGACAATAAATTGTGCATCACCGAATGGGATAAGGGGACAGAGGAGTTGACGGAAAGATCATCTTCCGCTGCCATCGGAAAAAAATACTATGAAATACTTCCGAGGATATTAATAGAAGACAGAGATGCCTTATCAGTTGCCGTTAAAGACGGTAAAATTCGAATTTTTAGAGATTATCCTTTTAATTGCCTTAAAAGTTCAAATACTACCGATATCCGGTTAGAACCCGTTAAGTCGCCTGATGGTAAGGTAGACAAGATTAAAGTCACTTTATCAGCCAATATAAATTGCCCTGTTGTCAGGGAGCTCAATCAGTCACAACGGCTTATTGATATCGGCAAATCGGCCTCAACCCTTGCCCATGGCATCAGAAATCCTCTAAATGCCATAAAAGGCGCTGTTGTATACCTGAGAGAGAAGTTTGATAACGAAGAGACCCTTATGGAGTTTACCAGGATAATTGAAGAGGAGATATCAAGACTCGATAACTTTATTTCGATGTTTCTCAGTTCATCCATGCTGGATGTGGAATTATCAGAGTCGGACATTAACTCAATATTAAGAAAAATAGAGGTCATTACCTCTCTGCAGACACATAGCGCCAATATAGAGAGTATCTATGAATATGGAGAAGTCCCTCCAATCATGATCAATCCTTTCCATCTGGAGCAAGCGATTCTGAATGTTATAAACAACGCCATAGAGGCCATGGGTACAGGCGGAACGCTTAAAGTAAAGACCTATACGGAGAATAATTCGGGTATGCTCTTTGCCGTTATCGCTATTTCGGACACCGGCATTGGAATGAGTGAGAAAAGGGATAATTTCCAGTCCGCCGATATGGGAAAAAATGGAAAGGGATTCGGTCTTTTTCTCACTAATGAAATTCTCAAATGTTATGATGGTTATCTGGAAATTAAAAGTAAAAAGAATGCAGGCACTACCGTGACATTATACATACTTTACAAATAAACAATGGGTTTACCGGTATGACGGGCAACGGAAACATTCTAATAGTAGATGACGAGCCCAATGCCGTAAAGGTGCTGTCATCGATACTTTCGGACGAAGGATACGATGTCCGTGAGTCCCTTGATGTTGACGGGGCGGTTGATATAATCCTCAATAACGATATTGATGCGGTAATTACAGACCTCAAGATGCCCGGCAGGGACGGCATGCAGTTTTTCGAATATGTAACAAAAAACCATCCCGATATTCCCGTCATCTTTTTAACGGCCTATGGAACCGTCGAATCTGCAGTATCCGCCATGACCAGGGGCGCCTTTTATTACTTCATCAAGCCTCCGGATTATCCGAGACTCAAGGGGATTCTTGCAAGGGCGGTAGAACAGCGATGCCTGAAAAGAGAAATTGATAATATTAAAAACGAACTCCTGAAAGGTAACAATTCATATCGTATTATAGGCAGCACTTCGCAGATATCCGATATATTGGAAATTTGCGAAGCGGTTAAAGATTCTGAAAGCAATGTACTTGTCAGCGGCGAGACAGGCACGGGCAAAGAGCTGATTGCATTAAATATCCATTACCGAAGCAAACGATACAAAAAACCTTTTATTGCAGTCAATTGTGCTGCGATACCGGGAGAACTTATTGAATCTGAGCTTTTCGGCCATGAAAAAGGTGCATTTACAGGCGCTGCATCACGAAGGATCGGCAAATTCGAGGAGGCATCGGACGGTACTGTCTTTCTTGACGAAATCGGCGAGCTCGGGCTGCCGTTGCAGGCAAAACTCCTCAGGGTACTCCAGGAGAGGGAAATCGAAAGGCTTGGAAGTAATAAAAATATCAAGGTTAATTTCAGACTTATAACTTCAACCAATCGTGATTTAAAAAAGGAAATTATTGAAGGAAACTTTCGGGAAGATCTCTTTTACAGGATAAATGTGGTACAGATAGATGTCCCGCCCCTGAGGGAACGGCGTGATGATATTCCTCTGCTTGTTACGGATTTCCTCAGGGAATTTTGTGTCAAAGCAAACAAGACGATATCCATATCGAAAGAGGCTATGGATATATTCATGAAATACTCATGGCCCGGAAATATCAGACATCTGAGGAATGTCATCGAGAGGACGGTCGTTCTTGCGAGAGGAAAGAAAATAGCTGCTGCTGATCTGCCGGAAGAACTGATAGATTATAAGGAAAATATAAAGACGCCCGTTATAGCCAATACCTTAAAAGAACTGGAATTTCATGCTATAAAGAAAGCTCTTGATGCAAGCAATGGAAATAAATCCAGGGCTGCCAAAATACTCGGTATATCAAGGAAGGCTTTTTACAAGAGACTCAGGGACTATCGTTTGATTTAATTAGAGTCTGTGTATAAAGTAAGTCTCTCTATCTGTCATTCCGGCAGTCCTTAAGCCGGAATCTATTCTTTTCAATATAAGTTCTGAATGCCGGATTACAGGCTTCGGGCATGACAAAAATAAAAAACAGCAATTTATACACAGACTCTAATTATAATCATCCGGATTTTTTTACAAAAAGCTGATCACTTCTTCGAAGATTTTTACGATTCCCGGGTCATATTTTGAACCGGAACCCTTCTCGATCTCCTCCATGGCTTTCTCACTGGAATAAGCGTCGCGATACGGTCTGTCGATAATCATTGCGCAATATGAATCAACAACGGAGAGCACCCTTGATATCAAAGGGATTTCTTCACCTTTCAACCCATCAGGATACCCCCCGCCATCATATCTTTCATGGTGATGAAGTATTGCATCCTTTACATCATCTGAATATTCGAAATAATTCAACAGACCGACTGTGTTGTAGGGATGAACTTTTATGGGGCGGGCTTCAGATGGTAAGAGATTCTCTTTATTCAATACACGATCGTTAATCAGCATAAGCCCGAGATCATAAATCATGGAAACATACAGGGCTATTTTTTTAGTTTCTTCCGACGACCCGAGCTTATCCATGATCGAAATCGTCAGCCCAGGCAAAAGGTTTTTCTTTTTATCGTATCTCTTTTCAGCATTTATCAGAGTGTCAAAAGATGTTGTAAATTGCTTGAATTCAACTTCACTGTAATTGCCGGCGTAAAGACCTTCGACAAAATGCGATATCCTTTCGCTCAATGCAGATGCTATGTAAAAGTCCTGCAGAGTAAAAAGCTCTGAATTCTTTTTATTGTTCAGATTAAGCACCCCTATTACACGGCCATCCACCTTCAGAGGCAAAGACAGAAGTGATTTAGCGTTATACTGCGGTATGTTTCTCCTTGCAAAGCGCGGATCGGTCTCTATGTTTTCTACGAACAACGGCTTGCCCTCAGTCGCAACCCATCCGGCTATGCTGTCACCGAACTTTATCCTTGTCCTCTTTATTACATCCTCATCCAGTCCCTTTGCACTTCTTATGGTAAGTTCACTGGTAAGTTCATCGCTGAGCATTATGGAACATATATTCAGATCCAGCAATTCCGAAGTAAAATCCAGAAATAAATCAATACTCGTATTTACGAATGCCTCTATCTGGTGTCTTCTGCTGATCGGTATTCTAATACTGATTTGAAAGGCATTGTCCGCATTTTCGGCAAGCATTTCCCACTTATGCGTCTCTATGGCCTTCCGGGCAAGATAGAGTTTTAACAGATATTCAGAATGCTCCGTCTGGAAAATAAATCTTGTGTCGGCCAGATAAGGCATAATGCTCTCCGGCATCCTCCTCGATAAGGATATATTAATCTTTACAAATTCATTCCCATGTGCAACAATCTCTATGTTATCCCCTATTTCAAGATAATGACACAACCCCTCCAGCAAATTAATAAAAAACTGAACAACCATTATTTTATCACCGACTATGTCCGATATCCTGTCTTCAATGTCCAGCTTCAATTGTATATTCTTTCTTGTGAGAGTGGTGCTGAGGGACCTGGAGTCCAGCAGGCCACTCAGGATGTCTCTGATATTGAGAACCGTCTTCTTGATTATCCTCGCTTCGTCTTCAAGCCTGAGGAAGTCAATGAGGTTTTCCACTATTGATATGACCTTACCGGATTCCGTCGAAATAATGTCATAGAATTCTTCCTGTTCATGTCTCGATATATCTCCCGTCTGCTGAAGGAAATATATTGCTCCTCTTATCGAATTCATGGGGGTGCGGAGTTCATGAGATATCCGCCCTATAAATTCGGTTTTCATGATGTCCGTCTCTATGAGTTTTTTATTCAATTCCTCCAGTTCAGCGGCTTTTACCTTCAATTGAGTCATGAGTGCAGCATTTTCTATAGCAATTGCGGCATGATTTGAAATTATTTTTATCAACTCGAACTCATCATTTGTAAATACGCCTCCATCCTTCTTGTCATTAATATTCATGACACCCAGGAGACGGTTTTTACTTATTATCGGACACGAGATAAATGAACGGGTCTTATAACGGTCCCTCTTTCTCTTGTTGAACCTTTCATCAGTTTCAATATCTTCAACAAGAACCGGCTCGAGATTCTCTGCAACGGTTCCGGCGATACCCTCCCCTATAGCAATCTTATAAGTTATGATAAACTTTTTATCAAGACCGCGAGACGTAAGAATATAAAGTTCACCACTATCATTCAGCAACATCAATGAACCCTTTTCCGCATTCGAATAGTCTATTGCAAGATCCAGCATCAGGTTGGCAACAGAAGTAATGTTATCCGATACCACAATGGAACTGGATATTTCCTGAAGGATGGATATTTTCTTTTCAATCAGTTCTGCATTAATTATTGAATAATCATTATTATACGGCATGTTTAACCCCCATTAAATGCTCGTTAATATAAATAATTCCGGTTGATTGTTATTGATCTTCCCTGTGACAAGATCACAGGGAAGATGCTCGCTATCCATTGATCTTCCCTCAGGGGAGGGGAGACAAATCAGTTCCCTCTACCCTTGGAGGCTGTGTCACAATTGTCATCCCTGAAATAAATTCAGGGCAGGCTCTGAACATGTTTCAGTATCTATATAAAACGTAGCATATAGAAAATACGGGATTCTGAAATGAATTCAGAATGACATCATATGCGTTTTCAGAATTATGACACAGCCTCTTGTGGGAGAGGTTTGGGTAAGGAGGATTTTCATGTGAAGTTACCCGTGAATGTGATATTCTTATCCGCGCGCATAATCATGCCAGACCTGTGTCTGATCCTTGCCCTGCATTTTTGCTTTATAGAGGGCCCTGTCTGCATATTTTATTATATTCTCAACCTTATCCCCCGCTTCCGGATACATCGCGATACCTATGCTTACCGTTATATGGTCGCCGGGATAGGTTTTCATGGCGCGTATTGCCTGCTCTTTGATATTTATCCTTATTCTTTCGGCTACATTATATGCATCATTATGGGACGTTTGAGGCATAATTACCGCAAATTCCTCACCTCCAAACCTCACAAGAATATCATTCGATCTAAGCGTTTCCATCATAATAAAGGAAATTTCTTTAAGAACCTGGTCGCCGGCGAGATGCCCTTCGGAATCGTTAAACAATTTAAAATCGTCTATATCGATTATTGCAAGAGAGAAACCGAGATCGTACCGTTCAGACCTCTTGAATTCCTCTTCCAGATGGATATCGAAATACCTCCGGTTATAGAGGTTTGTAAGCGGGTCTGTAATCGACAATTCTCTCATTTCCTCGGAACTTGAATAGTAATTGGATAATTTGATAAGAAGTGATGCCTGCTGTGCAAATGGATTCAGCTTTACAATATCGTTTTCAGAAAACGACTCTCCGGATGTCTTATCGGATATATTCAGAACTCCGACTACATCTCCGTTAATACTTAATGGAAGGCTCAGACATGACACTGTTTTAAAAAAAGACCTCGGAGCACCATGGTATTCAGAAAATCCTGCTTCCTTATCGATTAAAATGGCCGACCTGCTTTCATATGCTTTACCGGCTATACCTTCACCCTTCTTTACATGTATATCTTTCAGCAGAACCCTGTTCACCCCTGTTACAGCGGTTATAACCAGTTTTTCTCCATTCCTGTCCGGCAGCATTAAAGAACATTTATCGGCATTTACAATACCTGCAGCCTCATTAACAATCTTCTCAAAGAGCATCAAAGGATTCCTGTGGTCGGCGTAAAGCTCCATAATCCTTGATGACATATCATTTATCTTGTCTGATTTCTTCTGCATCTCATCACTGATATAATGAGTGTTACAGATGTACGTTGATAATTTACTCAATTCATAAATGGAATTAAATGTTTCACGGTCAAGAAGAGAATTGAAAATACATATAAATCCTATAAAGTCCGTCTCAGAAGCCATGGGGAAGAGGTGCAACGATAATATTTCTTCGGGAAGTCCTGATGACCAGAGCATACGGCTGTCACTGATAACAACGGGAGAATGCGTAGACTTACTTTTTTGAACATAATAACTTTTATCCGACAGCTTCATATTACGGACTTCATTGCTGTTTCTGCCACCGCTTACCCGCGTCCGGAAACAACCATTATCACTCGTCAGGATACCTGCCGTATCCACGTCGAACAAAAATACTATAGCCTCAACTATACTCTCGAATATTTCATCAACCGGAGCGCTCGATTTGATATTGGCAACAAGATTGATCATTGTTTTGGACCAGAGCCAACGTTTATTTGACAGCTTATTTTCATATCCAACCGCCATTACATCATCAATCAACTGACGTATATGATTAGCCACCACTTCAGCTTTTTCCATCGGCATAAATATGACTTCCCTGAACCATTCCTCTTTATTAAAGTCGCCGACGGAGTAACAGGTCTCATGATCGGTACAGTATGCCTCAAAATCATCTACCGACGTGTAAAATGCCTCTGCAAGCAGAAGCATCTTTATCTCCTTATATTGGACCGGGATAAATATATGGTACTGTTGTGCAGGGCCTTTTACCATGAAGTGATCTTTTCTTTTAAGGGCAAACCTGAGATTCTTTTCTACAAATTCTCTGTAAAGTGCCTGCCCTTTCTTATCCCTCTTTACATATGAAAGAAGGGTATTATCCTCGGGGGAAGAGATAATGGTATTCCCCCTGTCATCAAAAAGTGAATATTGAAGCTCTGTGAAGGCGGAAAAAGCTTCAAGGGCTTTTGTGATAAAAGGGATATCAAGAAAATGTTGGATCATTTCATTTCAGACAATGAATATTTATTGTAATAATATACTATCCAATTACGGAAAATAAATAGTTATATCATCTCGTTAATACGGATTTTAGATTATATCGTCATAACCTGTTGATTCACAATTTCTGGCGATTAAAAAATTCATTATACAGGGTGTATCTCAACGATTGTATCTCAAATATGCCATTTTTCACATATCAATACATCATGCCTTTACCACTTTACCATTATATGCCAGTCCACTTGTAGCATTTCTTGTATCCACAATCAGGGCTGAGTTCCCGACTATGAAATCATAATCATAGTCCGAATGATCCGTGGCGATGACGACACAGTCATATTTTCTGAGTATTTCTTTTTTAAGCGGTACAGACTTCATCTTAAAATTATATTTTCGCAATTTTTTCATTTGCGGTATGTAGGGATCATTATAATCAACATCGGCGCCTCTCTGTTTGAGGAGTTCAATAAGCTTCAGCGATGGTGACTCTCTGAGATCATCAACATCCTTTTTATAGGCCAGGCCCAGGACAAGCACCTTTGATCTGTTTATGCTCTTGCCCCTTTCATTAAGAGCATGGATGACTTTTTCTATAACATAATAGGGCATGGATGTATTGATCTCTCCCGCCAGTTCTATAAATCTCGTATGGAAATCGTACTCCCTGGCTTTCCAGGTAAGATAGAACGGATCTATGGGTATACAATGCCCCCCCAGGCCGGGCCCAGGATAAAATGCCTGGAAACCAAAGGGTTTTGTCTTTGCCGCATCTATGACTTCACATATGTCGATATCCATTCTGTCAAAGAGCATCTTCATCTCATTCACGAGGGCAATATTAACAGCCCTGTAAATATTTTCGAGCAGCTTGGAAGCCTCGGCGGCCCTTGTTGATGATACCGGAACAGTCTTTTCAACAATCATACTATAGAGGGTATCAGCACATTTAAGACACTTCCCCGTATAACCGCCAACGACTTTTGGAATAGTCCCTGTTCTGAAATTCTTATTATTAGGATCCTCTCTTTCCGGGGAATATGCAAGAAAAAAATCCCGCCCGGCTTTCATGCCGGTCGATTCCAGTATTTTCCTCATATCTCCGTCCGTAGTTCCCGGATAGGTTGTCGACTCCAGAACGATCAACTGCCCCTTTCTCAGAATCCGGGCAACAGCTTCAACAGTTTGTAATACAAACGAAAGATCCGGCTCCCTGTACCTGTTCAGGGGTGTAGGGACACAGATTATGATGCAATCGATCTCTCTCAGCAAAGAGAAATCATCCGTGGCATTAAAATTTCCATTTTTCCTTATGCCCCTGATTTCCCTTATGGGTATATGCCTTATATAGGACTTACCGGAATTCAACGCCTTGATTTTTTTGGCGTCTATGTCAAAACCCTTAACTGAAAACCCGGCCTTAACAAACTCTATGGCCAGAGGCAATCCAACATATCCAAGACCGATAATACCAATTCGTGCTTTTTTATCCCTGATTCTGCTTAACAGGTCCATCTGGAATAACCCTCCTTATTAATGATCCTTTCATTATTTCTTTATAAATATAAAGAGTTACAGCATATAGTTAATATTTTTCTTCAATAATATTACTTATCATATTGTTATTAATAGATATTAAATCTCCATGCTCGTTCCAATCATCAACTCTGCATTCGAGAGAAACCCTCATGCCCCGGCACACGTCGGACACAGAGGAGGATGAACGCACCCCCCTTGGCAACATGGCTGTGTCACAATTCTGAAAACGCATATGATGTCATTCTGAATTTATTTAAGAATCTCGTATTTTCAATATGCTACGTTTTATATAGATACTGAAACAAGTTCAGAGCCTGCCCTGAATTTATTTCAGGGATGACAATTGTGACACAACCTGCGAGGGGGGTAGCCCTTACCAAGAGGGGAAAGAGGAGTGGAGTATTTTCGGATGAAAATTATTTACAATACAGATGTATAACTTCTCTTAATTAAATGTTAAACTTTACATTAAGGATGAATTTACTTCAGGATGATACCGACAAAGGGCGTTTTTAAATGCAACAGGATAAAATCGATCATCTTAGCCATATAGAATTCTTTTTATCACTCACTAAAGAAGAACTGAAAGAAGTTGCTGAAAAAATCCATCTGAAGACTTACGGCAGAAACCAGATAATCCTTTTTGAAGAAGACACCAGCGCATACATGTATATAATCATCTATGGAAAGGTAAAAGTTTTTCAAACCAGTGAAGATGGCAAAGAATCAATCATCGCCTTTCATGGGACAGGTGACTTTTTTGGTGAAATGGCGCTTATCGACAAGGCAACCGTCCCGGCCAATGTTATGGCAAAAGAAAAATCTCTGATAGCAATAATATCCAAGGATGACTTTTATGATCTGTTGTACAGCCAACGAAAAATACTGGATAATCTACTCCAGATACTTTGCGGTCGTCTTCGAAGGTCATGGCAAAAGATCCATATTTTGAATTTAAAAACCTCTTACGAGAGAATAAAAATGCTGTTTCATATGCTGTCTGAAGACCACGGGACAAAAAATGCAAAGGGTACCATATTAAATATCAAGCTTACTCACCAGGATATTGCTGATATGACCGGTCTGACGCGGGAAACGGTTACAAGGGTCATCGACAGGTGGAAGGGAGAAAAGGCAATGTCCGTCCTCAAAAACAAATATATCCACCTCAGTCCGAATTTTTTCAGGAAACATTATGATAATGTGATTTAAATCACATCATTGATCCATACAGTCCTATAAACTACCTCAAAAGATCAACAAACATGAAGTTTCCGATAAGGGTAAACTCCGGGTAACCGGAGGGCACAAAGCCGAGGGCCCATAAAAGGGGCTGCCGGGCTGCCGAAGAAATATTTGAATCCTGTATCCCTGCGGAAGCGGGGTTTTTTTTGTGAATTTAAGGAACATAATTGTGCCCGAACATAGTCATTTCAATAATATATTAATAAATAACCAAAAACGTATAAGGCTGTACACTGCATTTATCGGCGCCTTTCTATTGATCCTGTCTGTCACTGCATGCGGCGGAGGCGGATCACCCGGAATTGCATCCGTAGGCGGTGGAACAATTGGAGGCGGTACTTCAGGGACTGTAACCCTGACCTGGGATGCACCTACGACAAATGAAGACGGAACCCCTTTAAACGACCTTGGGGGTTATAAAGTATATTATGGTCGGTCTTCCCGCTCATACACAAACTCGATCGATGCAGGGCTTGATAATAGTATTGCTATCGGCGCTCTGTCACAGGGCACATGGTTTTTTGCCGTAACTGCATACGATACATCCGGCAATGAGAGCGGTTATTCAAATGAAGTTATTAAACAGGTATGGTGACGGTTTTATTTATACTGCCCTTACAAACAAAAAATTTATTCTGCCACAGACTCTCACAGACTTTTTTATAAGATTCTTTATGAATTTAAAACCATATATAACCCTTTATTTTTCTCTTTAGTCTGTGTCCGTCTGTGGCCAAAAAGTCTTTTCTTTTTTTGCCGCAGATATCCGCAGATTGGCACGGATTGATCTTCCCAGTGGCTCCGCCTGTCTGTCGGCAGACAGGCCACCGGTAATCTAATGCAGGGAATAAATTATTACTATTATATTCGCTCACTTCCGCTCGCTATCCATTTAAATAACTTTATATTTTGACAAACTCATAAAAATTAAGGCTCTTCCGGCTTTTGTGTGGGCAACCATCAGCTTCCCCTCCCTATATATCGGTTATTGTTCACCCTCACCCCAGCCCTCTCCCATCAGAAGCTGTGTCATAATTCCGAAAACGCATATGATGTCATTCTGAATTCATTTCAGAATCTCGTATTTTCAATATGCTACGTTTTGTATAGATCCTGAAACAAGTTCAGAGCCTGCCCTGAATTTATTTCAGGGATGACAATTGTGACACAGCCTCTCAAGGGAGAGGGTGTCTTCCGTCTTTTCAGAGTATATTAATCTTCTTATCTGCGTTTCTCCGCGCAAATCCGCGGCTGAAAAATCTTTTTTGCCACAGACTTTCACAGACTTTTTTAAAGACTCTTTATTAATTTAAAACTATAATATAGTCTTTTATTTTTCTCTTTCAGTCTGTGTCCGTCTGTGGCTGAATATGTCTTTAAGCCTCTTCGTCAGCCATTGGCCTCTCCTCTATCTTGTAGTATAGCTCCATACTGCACTGTCCGTTGTACCGCCCTTTCCGTCATCGGCAACAACCTTCCAGTAGTATGTGGACCCGGTATTGAGTCCCATTATCTGTTTGGTAACCTGGTTAGTTGGGGGTGTGGTGGTACTGCTGCCGCCTCCTCCGCATGAGACCAGGAGCAGACCCGTTATCATTATCACGGCTGCTATTGCGGCTACCTTCCTTCTCCTTCTTACATCGCCCGCAAATACTATCCCGAATATTAACAGCCCGGCCCCGGAACCAAAGGTGCCGGCATAGAGTACACGCCTGCCGCCAACAGATGCCACTGTAGTGTTACAACCTATAGTCAATTGACTGTCTTCACAATATGTTAGTCGATAACTAACTGTGTCTCCATCGGGATCTGTGGATTTCGTCCATATAAAATCTACTGTGGTATCTACCCCCGCCTGCCCGTTTGCAGGGGAGACAAGTGTTGGCTTGGTTGGTGCATTGTTCACTATCGACGACAGCCCCGTACCGCTCAATGCGACATTAACTGTCCCGTTATTGGGGTCATCAGAGGTGATTTGCAGGTTTGCGCTCTTTGCGCCTGTTGTCTGAGGACTGAATGTTAATCCTACGGTACAGTTACCGCCTGGATTAATAACAGGTGTTGTGCTTCCACAGGGGTTCGTCCCGCCATTGGGGTCAAGGGTAAATTCCGATGCATCTGTACCCGTTATCTGTATGTTTGATACGTTTAGTGTTGATGTGCCGGTATTCCCGATGGTTACTCTCTGTGCGGTTGAGACCTGCCCTTCCGTTGTATCAGGAAATGCCCCCGGCCCGCTTACTGTTATGCCGGGCGCTGTCCCAGCCCCGCTTAATGCAACATTAACGGTTCCGTTATTGGGGTCATCAGAGTCTATCTGCAGGTTTGCGCTCTTTGCGCCTGTTGTCTGGGGGCTGAATGTTAGACCTACAGTACAGCTACTGCCTGCATTAATAACAAGTGTTGTGCTTCCACATGGGGCTGACCCACCATTGAGATTCAGGCTGAAATCCGCTGCATTCATGCCCGTTATCTGTATGCTTGACACGTTTAGTGTTGCTGTTGCTGAGCTACTATTTCCGATGGTTACTGTCTGTTCGGCCGAGCTTGTACCCTTGGCGGTGTCAGGAAATGCCATGTTATTATCATTATCAGGCACTATAGAATCGGTTACCGTTATGCCGGGCGCCGTTCCAGCCCCGCTTAATGGCACATCGAGTATGGGTGTTTGAGGGTCATTTGACGGTATCGAGAGATTGGCGCTCTTGCTGCCAACTGATGTCGGTGAAAATGCCACATCTATTGTACATGAGTTTGAGGGTTGTACCGGAGTACCGGAACAAGTTTCTCCCTGTACCGTAAATTGGCCGCTATCCGTGCCTGTTATGGATATTGCATCTATCGAAAGGCTCCCAAAAGTACCCGAGTTAGTTATCGTAAATGTCCGGACTACGGGAACGGCTCCAACAGTCACAGCAGCAAAATCATGAGAGGGTGGATAGGCTGAAATTGTCTGGCCGCAATACGGTGTAATATTCTGAAGTGCACTAAACCATACATCGGCCATCTTGTTATATCCGAGAATATTTGGATGAAGGGGGCCCGACATATCATCCACATAATCTAAAGCGCTCTCCTGGTCCACCATGATGATTTTATCACCGTTGGCAATGCGAGACGTCGCCATTGCCTCTACAGCATTGTTAAAATCTGTTGTCTGCTGAGCCTTACCATCAGTCCGGCTTATTATGCGGGCAAGAATACCTGTTATGTCCTCATTATAAAAATCGATTTCATTCAGTAATGCAGCAACTTCCTGAGCGCTTTCATTATTGCTTGAGATATCATTTGTTCCTATGTGGAGCAATATAATCTCTGGCTGGTAAGCAGCCAACCAGTCAGACAGTTTGCCTTCTAATGGATAACTTGTATTGCCATTTAGTATTTGATCAGTTCTCCAACCAGGGTGCCCCTCATGGTCTATATCAAAAGATGGAGTGGCAAGCAATCCGCTCTTTAAGCTCCCGACAAAATTAACGTTGTAACCATTAGCTATAAGGTCGAGGTAAAGCTTTTGCCGATATGCAACTCTGTAGTCAGGTGTGTTAATCGGCAACGAAGCATCATAGCCATCAGTTATAGAATCGCCAAGAGGCATAATCATTACAGGCGTAGAGCACATGTCGCAATAATCTCGTACTACATAGAAATGGGACTGAATTTCTCTTACAGAGAGAGCTCTATTGTATAAGGCTATCTCGTCGATTACTCCTTGAAACGGGGAGTAAGGTGCCAAGCTTAGCCCCCCGATGCTCAAGGGTGCGGTCGAATCAAAACCGGCTGAATAATTTGTAAACTGTGAAGATTCAAGCTTCCCATCAATGTACAGAAAGATTTCGCTGTTAGCCGCGTCTCTTACGGCAACAATGTGATGCCAATTACCCCCGGTTATGACACTATTACTTAAAATCCATCCACTATTCCCATTTTTGTCAACGAGATTAAAGGCCGCTTTACCTCCACTCAGACACTGTACCATCCAGTAAGGAGTATCAGGGTCTCCTGCCCTTCCAACAATAGCCTCATCTCCTGAACAGGTACTCGAAGGATCTGTTTTCATCCAGAACTCAATAGAGAAACTATCAGCCAGACTCCAATTGAAAGATGCGTCTGCCGGAACATAAATTCCCTGATCTATTCCATTAAAATTGAGAGCGCCGTTAACCCTTCCCGAAGTATAACCTGGACAGGTTCCAACACAAGTCGCGTTATTTGAATTTATTCTGTCCGCAAAAATTGCACCGCTTGTCTCATTCAAATCCCAATATGCACTCATATTCCCCGGACAGCCTGCTTGTGCCGAATTGACCATTATCATTAAAAATACTATTGCAGCAAGAATTGTGAATGGAATAGTTCTTAATAAGTGTCTGATATTTCTCACTACCTTTACTCTTTATGATTCTTTCTCATTTCAAGTGGATAATCCAAACATCCCCGGGCGCTTATTTTGGAAATGGCTTCAAAACCATATCCCCGATAAAAACTTTCGGGAATGTCATTTCTTTGTCTATATTAACAGAGTCATAAAAAGTCCTGAACTCTCCACCCTGAGCCATGTCGAAGGGCTGTCGATTGTCACCCTGAGCCTGTCGAAGGGCTGTCGATTGTCACCCTGAGCCTGTCGAAGGGCTGTCGATTGTCACCCTGAGCCATGTCGAAGGGCTGTCGATTGTCACCCTGAGCCTGTCGAAGGGTGATTTTCTGTTTTTACGAATCCGTCTATATTAACTTACCCACCCATTCTGGAAAAGAACCTTCTTTATTTTATTAATGATATGAATAGTGCAACAATGGCACTGTAAAAGGAACTCTCCGGGCAAAACCCGGAGAGTTCCCGTGTGATGTCTATTCACTACTTTGTGGTAAAACTCCACACTGCACTGTCCGTTCTACCGCCGTTTCCGTCATCTGCAACTACCTTCCAGTAGTATTGAGACCCTGCATTAAGTCCCGTTATTTGATGGGTTACCTGGTTAGTAGGAGGCGGGGGTGTACTATTGCTGCTGCTTCCTCCGCATGAGACCAGGAGCAGTCCCATTATCATGATCATAACTATTATTGCGGCTATCTTCCTCCTGCGCTTTATGCCGCCTGCAAATACTATCCCGAACAATAACAGCCCGGCCCCTGATCCAAAGGTGCCGGCATAGAATATGCCCCTGTTACCCACAGATGCCACACCTACGGGTTGACATCCTGTAAAGGTCTGGTCTTCACAGTAGTAGAGTTTGTAACTTACTGTGTCTCCATCGGGGTCCGTGGATTTCTGCCATGTAAAATCTACTGTGGTACCCAGGCCGGTTGCGTTATTTGCAGGAGAGACAAGTATAGGTGCTGAAGGCGCATTGTTCACTATCGACGTCAGCCCCGTACCGCTTAATGCAACATCAACTGTCGGATTATTAGGGTCATCAGAGGTGATTTGAAGGTTTGCGCTCTTTGCGCCTGTTGTCTGCGGACTGAATGTTAGACCTACAGTACAGCTGCCACCTTGAGTAATGACAGGATTTGCACTTCCACATGGAGCTGACCCACCACTAAGGTTAAGGGTAAATTCCGTTGCATCTGCGCCCGTTATCTGTATATTTGACACGTTTAGTGTTGCTAAGCCGGTATTTACGATAGTTACTGTCTGAGGGGCCGAGATTATACCCTCGGTAGTATCGGGGAATGCCGATAAGCTACTTACCGTTATGCCGGGCACGGTCCCTGTGCCTATTAATGCAACATTAACTGTCCCGTTATTGGGATCATCAGAGTCTATCTGCAGGTTTGCGCTCTTTGCGCCTGTTGTCTGCGGACTGAATGTTAGACCTACAGTACAGCTGCCACCTTGAGTAATGACAGGATTTGCACTTCCACATGGGGCTGACCCACCACTAAGGTTAAGGGTAAATTCTGATGCATCTGCGCCCGTTATCTGTATATTTGACACGTTTAGTGTTGCTGTTGCTGAGCTACTATTTCCGATGATTACTGTCTGTTCGGCCGAGCTCATACCCTTGGCGGTGTCGGGAAATGCCATGTTATTATCATTATCAGGCAATATAGAATCGGTTACCGTTATGCCGGGCGCTGTCCCCGTCCCTATCAATGACACATCGAGTGTGGGAGTTTGAGGGTCATTCGATGGTATTGAGAGATTGGCGCTCTTGCTGCCAACTGATGTCGGTGAAAATGCCACATCTATTGTACATGAGTTTGAGGTTAGTGTAGTAGATGAACATGTGTCGTTCTTTTTCAGAAACTGATTGCTACCAGTGCCGGTTAATTGATTAATATTCAACTGAAGTGCAGTGCCGGCAATGCCAATATTCGTTATTAAAAATTGCTTGGGGCTCGTAGTACTTCCAACCATTATATTGCTGCCAAAATCCCATGATGCCGGAGAGGCTGAAATAACGGGGTCACAGTACATTTTCCCTGATCCCGCATTATAATGATCCGTAACCTCTGTAGGAGTGAGCGCTTTGTTATATAATGCTACCTCATCTATTGTTCCATTAAAGTAAAAGAAGGGGGTAGTGTTCAGCCATCCTATATTCAGGTCTGCCGTAGTCGAGTCTAAACCGACAGTCAGGTATTCTTTGACCCTGCCCCGCTCTTCTCCATCCACATAAAGGATGATCTCCCGCGTGTTGTAATCTCTCACTGCAACAATGTGATGCTGGCCCTCATTAATATTTATATCAGTACTAGATACAACGGCTGGCGGTCCTTCAGCTCCGGTATCCTGGAGAAAGAATACGCCTTCACCTCCAACAGAGCATCCGACCCACCACTGAAGACCGGGTGAACTGTTGTGAATTCTACCTATAACGACTTCATTATGAGTACTACATGTCTGACCTGCAACACCCTCCATCCAGAACTCTATAGAGAAGCTGTC
>BDTO01000031.1 GCA_002897855.1 bacterium BMS3Bbin05 | reverse complement strand
CAGGCGGCCATTAGTTATTACAAGAGCCTATTTTGACTGGGACAGTCTGATAATAAATGAGGTGCCTTCACCAGGCACGCTGTTTGCCTCTATTGCCCCCCCCTGCTCGGCAATAATTCCGTGGGCGATTGAAAGTCCGAGTCCCGTTCCCTTATTCACAGGCTTTGTCGTAAAGAAGGGATCAAAAATCCTGGGGAGTATTTCCTGTGGAATTCCCTTGCCGTTGTCGGATACCGTTATGACAGTCTGTTTTGAATTATCATCATAAGCTGTTTCAAATTCGATCCTTCCGCGCCTGTCCGCTTCAGCGATAGCCTGCTCGGCATTTATCAGCAGGTTAAGTATCACCTGCTGCATCTGCTGCCGGTCAACGGAAACGGAAGGGACTTCCGCATAATTTCTTATTATTTCAATGTTGGTTGATTTCAGCCAGTATTCATGGAGCTCAATGGTTTTGTCAATAATATCATTGATGTCTTCGACACCCTTTTGAGACGGTGTCTGTCTGGAAAATGTAAGCATGTTTTCTACAATTCTTTTGCACCTTATTGCGGAATCATAAATATTGTGCAAATACTTCTTTGTGGTCTCATCCCCGTTTTTCATAAGAAGCATCTCTGTATATCCAATAATACCGGTAAGGGGATTATTAATCTCGTGAGCGACCCCGGATGTCAATGTGCCGAGAGAAGAGAGTTTATCAAGATGATATACCTGGTCCTTTAATCTGCGGGTCTCCGTAATATCTTTCAATATATAAACAACGGCATCATGTTCATCAAAATATATCGGGAAACAACTGATAAGATACACAACATTATTTAATTCTCTCTCTACAGAACGCGGGCAATAATCATTCTTTCCTTTGGGCATTACACACCATTCATGGGGTTCTTCCAGGCCAAAAAGCTCGTAGTACGGTTTCATAATAATGTCGGCAGGCTCCCTGCCGAAAAGGTCTGCAAATGCCTTATTCGTTCTCAATATTCTGCAATCCTGATTTATTACGAACAGATAATCGGTTATCGCGTCAATTATGTGTTGCCACCATTTCTGGCTCCTGTATATCTGTTTGAACAGCAGTGACTGCCGCTGCAGCTCTTCGTCTTTTTCTTTCTTCAGGATGGATAACTGTATCCCCTCAAGCGCGGCAGGCAGTGAATCCATATAATCAGCGTCTTTCAGGATGTAATCGAATGCCCCTTTTTTTATAGCTTCCGCAGCGTCTATTTCTTTTCCTTTTTCGATAATAACGATCACGGGGATATATAAATTTATTTTCTGTATTTCTCTGAAAAAATTCAGATCGTTTATGGAGAGCTTGTAATCTATGAAAACGGTATCAATTTTTTCCCTGCTCAATATCTCGATACCCTGCTGCGCACTCTGTGTCCTGATAACCCCGCCTGCAGGGCAATGATGCCGGAATGCTTGTTCAAATAACCGGCTGTCTTTAATATTTTCATTTATGAGCAGGGCTTTTGGTATATTAAATTTATTTTTCATCCGGGTTCTTTTCTGCTTTCTTCTTCCGAGAGGATTACTATTTCTACCCTCCTGTTTTTCGCCCTCCCTTCCGGGGTATCATTCGATGCAACAGGTCTGTATTCAGAATAACCTATGGTAGATATTCTTCCCGGTTGAATATTATGTGAACTCATGAAATATTTTGCAACATTTATTGCACGTGACGCCGAGAGTTCCCAGTTTGAAGGGAAGCTTCCGTTATTTATCGGGATATTATCCGTATGGCCTTCTATTCTTATCATATTGGGATACTGATTCAGTACGGAAGCTATTTTATCCAGGATACCCCGTGAATTTTCCTTGAGTTCCGCTGAACCGCTTTCGAAAAAGTACTTATCCGCTACAGAGACCACAACGCCCCTGCTGTCACTTTTGACCTCAACATTCCCTCTTGACTCTGTCAATAGTGTTCCGAGCGCATCTTTCATACTTGATGCAAGCTCAACATTGGTAGGAATGAAGACCTGAACGCCTTCGATAACGGAAAAGGCATTTCCACGGGAGCCTGATACATGGAAAGCCGACCTCATTGACTCTACAAATTTGCCGAGTTTCTGTGTGTCAACATTGCTTATAGCAAACATTGCCGTAAAAAAACAGAAAAGCAGTGTCACAAAATCGGCATATGAAACCATCCATCGTTCAACATTTTCGTGGCCGCTATTTTTTCTATTTCTCTTCCTCATAAAAATATATCGTATTACTGACAGTAAGGAATAATCAATATATCCGGCAATTCATTTTATTGCTTTCTGGAAAGGAATGAACTGAGCTGCTCTCTCAGGTAAAACGGATTTTGCCCTGACTGAATGCCAAGCACTCCATCAATAATCATTTCCCTGATAAATATTTCGTGCTCAACATTGTTTGCAAGTTTTTTTGCTATCGGCAGAAATATCAGGTTTGCCGAAGCAACGCCGTAGATTGTGGCGACAAAGGCTATGGCAATGCCCGAACCGAGCATTGTCGGATCACTGAGATTTTCCATTACATGTATAAGCCCCAATACAGCGCCGATTATGCCGATTGTCGGAGCAAATCCTCCTGCTGCCTCAAAAACTTTTACAGCCCTGTACCTTTCTTCTTCGAAAGTTCTGATCTCCTGTTCAAGAGCATTCTGAAGGAGCTTCGGATCGAGTCCGTCAATTACCAACCTCACGGCCCTTCTGAAAAAAAGGTAATTAATGTTTTTCATATCATTGTCAAGCGCCAGAAATCCATCCCGCCTTGCTTTGCCTGCCAGGGTTACAATGTCTGCTATAATAAAATTCATTTCAGGCAGCAATCCATTCACGTAGAAAACGTCTTTCACTGTCCGGGCTGCAAGTTTAATATCTTTAACTGAAAAACTGAGAAACGTGGCTCCAAGAGTTCCGCCGAATACTATTAATGCAGCAGATCCCTGAACTACGGAGCCGATTTTCCCGCCTTCGAGTAAATTGCCGCCAAAGACTGCGGTCAAACCAAGTAAGATACCGATAATGCTTGTTCTATTCATTTTGCTCCGCGTTCTCTTGTTTTCTTTATTGTCTCCCGCTGATTTGAGAGTGTGTACTGAATTATTTCATCCCTCACTGAATCTCCCATATTAAGATATTCAAGTGCAACCTCAAACTTATTATCATCCAGTTCTCTTACTCTTGTTACTTCTCCGTATGCAAACACGGCAACAGGAGGATACGTCGGCAATAAAAGTTTTATTTCCATAATATCCTTTATATTGGCGGGATGCTCGATAATAAATCTGATGCCCGATGCGCTGATATTGACCAGTTTTTTTTCAGCCGGTAAAAGGCCTTCTTTTTCAAGCATAAGATGATTGATGATAAAATCAAGTTTTGTGTTTAGCTCTGTAATCATACCATATAATTTTTTATACTCCGGACCCTCCCGGGGGCTGCCTTCCATATCATTATCAGGTAAATTAGATACATCCGACAGCGAAAATGCCCTGGAGCTGCTGACATGTTTCAGGAACTCCTCGCTCTTTTCGTTGTCAAGGCAGACAAAATCAACAACAACAGATATCACATCATCAACCCTGAAATAACTTCTCCTTTCTTCTTTTCCCGGTATATGGTTTTTTTCAGCTGACATTTATTGCCTCCTGATTCATTATTCTTATACTGCTTCCCCTCAGAATTATCTGTTTCTCAGATCATTCACAAGAGAACTGTATTTTTTTATTTTTTCATTTACATCAGGGGGAGCTATTTTTTTCTTTAAAGATTGCGCCTCATCTGCATCAATAATATTGAGTTCTCTTAACTTTTCAATCATCTCGCCGGAATCAGGCGTTACAACATTGCTCCTGTTGTTACCTGAAGTTTTAGCATACTCAAGATCCCGGTATGTCTCTTTCAGTTGACTTGAGAGATTTTCATTTTCCTCAATTAAATTCATCATTTTATATGCATTCCTGACCGCTAACAATAATTGCTGCATTACAAACGGCTTAACTATATAGTCATATGCGCCTTCCTTCATTGCCTCAAGCGCTGTATCGAGTGTTCCATACGCAGTAAGGAGAACAACAGCAATTTTGGGGTTCATCTGTATTGCTGCCCTTAATACATCCATCCCGTCAGCGCCGGGCATTCTGAGGTCAGTGAGCACTAACTTTATGTCTTCCAGTCTGAGAAGTTTTATTGCTGCATGTCCGTCTTCTGCTACAACAACGGCATATCCTTCTTCTGAAAGAAATTTTACAATCACATCCCTTACTATTGCATCATCTTCTGCAACGAGAACCCTGAATTCATCTTTTCTCAATCTCTAAGTGACCTCCTTTGCCCTTTCTTACACCCTCACATCTCAATAATGCAAACCTGGAAATTTGTTCCCCCCCTCTCTTCTCTTCTTATCGGGAAATAGTGAAAAACCTTTAATAATTCAGTTAATCCTAAACTTTTGATATTTCAAGAAAAATTATTGCTTCCTGTTCCGTAACCAT
>BDTO01000030.1 GCA_002897855.1 bacterium BMS3Bbin05 | reverse complement strand
GCGGATGTCTCTTATTATCCCTTCTTCAGAGTAATGCCGACTGCCGTCAAGTTCTATAACCAACTTTCCTTCCGGACAGTAAAGCCAGGCTTGAAAATCCCCCTTCATCCCCCTTTTTCAAAGGGGGAAAAATTATATTGCCCTGCTACTTACCCACACAAAAGCCGGATGAACCAAAAAATCTCCCCTGACCTCCGACAAGCCCCGACCCTGTCGGGACAAGTCGGGACAGGCCCTCTTTGCCAAAGAGGGGAATAAATATAGGGAGTCTTTACCAATTAAATAGAGTCTGTGTATAAAGTCAGTCTCTCTATATGTCATTCCGGCAGTTCTTAAGCCGGAATCTATTCTTTTCAATAAATTCCGGATGTCCCGAAAACTCTCGGGATATTGTTTTAGGATCTATATAAAACGTAACATATTGAAAATACGAGATTCTGAAATAAATTCAGAATGACATCATATACGTTTTCAGGATTATGACACAGCCTGTTAAGTCGGGGCATGACAGGCAAACACAATGACTTTATATACAGATTCTAAATAATATCTTTTTTTACTCTCCTTTAGAAAAGGGGTGGTAGGGGGGATTTGAAAAATTACTATGGAGCCTTATACCATAGAAGGGAAGGGATAATGTAATAATGATCCACCCGATTACGCGAAGTCCCCTTTTGAAAAAGTCTGTGAGAGTCTGGTTGAACTGATATAAAGAAGTTGAGAACGATATGAAAATTCTTGCAATTGATACCTCAACCCAATACGGCGGTGTTGCCATGTATGACGATGAGTCGGGGGCTTTATCCGAGCACCGCACAGGAAAATCTACAAGGCGGTTTTCGGAATCCCTGATGGAGATGATTGACATCTGCCTGAAGAATATGTCGCTGGCAATTAATGATATCGACTGCATTGCCGTAACGGGAGGCCCGGGTTCTTTTACAGGGTTGAGAGTCGGGCTTTCAACAGTCAAGGGACTTGCATATGCTATGGGCAAGCCGGTGGTAACAGTTTCTACACTTCTGATACATGCATGGATGCTGCCGTTTCATGAGGGATATGTCTGCCCTGTCCTCGATGCAAGGAAGAAGGAGGTATATTCCGCTGTTTATCACTGGAAAGACGCTGACTTCGAAATTGTCCTCGAGGAAGGAGCATACAGGATTGACGAAGTCTTAAGATATATAGACAAAAAGACTGTTTTTATCGGTGACGGTCTGAAGGCGTATGGTGATACGATCAGGGAATCGCTTGGAGCAAAAGCATTGTTTGCACCCCGGAACATGTCGGGGGGGCTTCCTTCGACTCTGGCAAGGCTTGCCTCGGCCAGGGCAAAAAGAGGAGAATTTACCGACATGGCAACATTTTCGCCGGTTTATTTCAGGAAATCGGAGGCGGAAATAAAGAGGGGAAAGTAATTATTATTCCCATCTGCCCGGATTCGGGATCGATTTAACCTGATAATCCCTTCGTTAATACAATACAACGGGTTTCCATCGTCTCATTTATCTGGTATAATGAAAAAAATTGCCGGGAGGACTGATAATGCAAAATAAAGTAGTTGTCCATTATCTGGATCACAAGATTATCAAGGGCAATACGGGTGACTTTTTTCCTCACAAGCAGCACTTCCATTTAGCGGTTAATGAAACAAATGAAGTGATAATTGTGGAGATTAAGGATCTTAAGGCGATTTATTTTGTTAAGTCATTTGAAGGGAATCCCGATTATAGAGAGAAAGGTAATGTCGGAAGGAGTGGCGTAGGCAAAAGGATAAAAGTGGTTTTCAAGGATGGTGAAACAACGTTCGGCTATACCCAGGGCTTTTCACAGGACAGGATTGGATTCATGGTCTTTCCGGCGGATACTGAAAGCAATAATGAAAGGATTTTTATAAATAAAGCGGCGACCGAAGATATCAGTATGGTAAAAGACGTAACTGTAACTGCTTCCGGAGGGGATGATGAGAAAAAAGATTCGGTGATTGATGAAGATGTAATAATAAGCTGTTCTTCGTGTGGTGTTAAGAACAGGCTCAAGACCTCGAAGATAATACTTAAGCCTAAATGCGGAAGATGCGGAAAAGCCCTGATTTGAATACTATCTCTTCTGAAAGTCCGGTTTGCTCCCTGAGAGCCGCCTGCCATACCTTTTCAGGCATATCCGAATTCCCCTGAAGTATTACAGTTTGATTCGGTTATACTGTAACATGCTCAGAAACGTATTTATCGCCCTTTTTGTCCTGTGTACTTTTATTTCGCCGGCATATCCGGCACAATTCGAAGAAATCGGCAAAACAGGTGTTACCCTTAAATTCGAGAAAGGGACGAAGGGTGCCGCCCTGGAAATACTCGGATTGATTCCAGCCCTGAAAAAACGAATACGGAAAAGATCAGGGCTTAAGTTCGATTTTCCGTTTGAAATGATTATTTACCGGAACCGTAGTGATTTTGTTGACATGGCCGGCAATGACATGATAGCGGCCTTTGCCGTGCCCGCAAGGAATCTCATAGTGCTTGACCTTTCCCGTATGAGCGTCCATCCCCTCAACATTGAACTTATTACCATACATGAAATGACACACCTTGTGCTCCATCATTACATAAGAGAAGAAAACCTGCCGAAGTGGTTTGATGAGGGCGTGGCTCAATGGGTGAGTGGTATAAGCGAGATGATTAATCCTCATAGTGGCGATCTTCTGAAAAAAGCCGTTATATACAGAAAGGTTATCCCTTTTTATGATATTGAAAATCGGTTTCCAGCGGATAGAAACGGTTTTGCACTTGCATATGAGGAGAGCCTGAATATAATCGAATATATAGAGAGTCAATATGGTGAGACCGCCGTTCGGAACATTATACTAAGACTGGAGAGGGGTGAACGATTTAGTGATGCGGTCCGGAATGTAGTACCTGAGGGACTTGTGAAGGTTGAACGGTCATGGAGAAGAAGTCTCGAAATAAAATATACATGGCTGGGTTATGTATCGAACAATATATACTGGATATTGTTTGTGGCAGGTGCTCTGCTGACGGTTTTCGGTTTTCTGAGATTAAGGAAAAGGATAAGAGATTATCCGGATGATAACGATGAAGATATCAATTATTAGCCGCAGACTCTCACAGACTAATAGAGGGATTAGGGTTTGGGGATTGGGGTTTTGTTTTTTTACCAACCCCTATAATCCCTAATCCCCAACCCCTTCTTTCTTTGCACCTGAGCCATTTAGCTTGCCAGCTTGCATGCTTGCCAGCTTTTTAGTGCCAGTCCATGGCTGAAAAGTCTTTTCTTTTTCTCAGCGTTCTCTGCCGGCTCGGTAGCTTGATCATTCTTCAAATCCGTATTCTTTCCATCTCGAGTCGACCAGCTTTTTTATCTCTTCCGACATGAAAAGCTCATCCGGCCAGTCGCGGGTCATGCCTTCTTCACGTGTCTTCCTTGTCGCATCGATGCCCATTTTTGAACCGTATCTCGGCCAGCTTGCGGAGTGATCGAGATCGTCGAGCGGGCCATCGGCAATTACAACATCCCTCTTCCAGTCTACATTGTTCAATACCCGCCAGGCTGTGTATGATATGTCCTGTACATCTACATCTTCATCAACAACGATCAGAAGCTTTGCAAACATCATCTGACCCTTTCCCCACAAACCGTGTATTATCTTTTTTGCATGGCCGGGGAAACTCTTTTTGATGGAAATCAGCGCTGCATTGTGAAATATACCTTCCATGGGAAGATTAATATCCTTTATCTCCGGGAGATCAAGCCTGATGAGGGGAAGAAAGATTCTCTCGGTTGCCTTGCCCATGTAATAGTCCTCCATGGGAGGTTTCCCCACCAGTGTTGCCGGATATATCATGTTTTTTCTGTGGGTGATACAGGTAACATGAAATACAGGATAATAGTCCGCTGCGGAATAAAAGCCTGTATGGTCCCCGAACGGCCCTTCAATACGCATCTCTCCGGGTTCAAGATAGCCCTCGATTACGAGTTCACTGTTTGCGGGAACTTCGATATCCGAAGTAATGCATCGCACCATTTCTACGGGCTTTCTTCCAAGAAAGCCTGCAAACAGCATTTCATCTATTGCCCCGGGCAGGGGAGCGCTCGCCGAATAAATGATTGCAGGGTCGCTGCCGACGGCAATTGCCGCGGGCATTTTCTGATTGAGTTCCTTGTATTTATCATAATGCCGCGCACCGTCTTTGTGGATGTGCCAGTGCATTCCGGTTGTTGTTTTATCATAAATATGAATCCTGTACATGCCGCAATTCTGACGTCCGGTCTCAGGGTCTTTTGTAAATACCATGGGGAGCGTAATAAACCTCCCTTCATCGGTGGGCTGACCATCCGCCGGCCAGCACTTTATGATCGGAAATCTACTTAGATCAGGGCTGCTTTTTTCGATTACTTCCTGACAGGGGGCTTTTTTTACCGGTTTGGGGAGGTATTTTGAGAATTCGAAAAGTTTGGGCAGCATTGCCAATTTTTCCATCAGGGTTTTTGGAGCCGCCTGATTCAGCAGTTCTTCAATGCGCGTGGCTATATCATCGAGTTTATCGACTTCAAGTGACAGGCTCATCCGTTCAAATGAGCCGAAAAGATTTGTAACTACGGGATATCGGGAAGATTTGACTTTCTCAAAGAAAAGGGCTTTTCCCCCGCCCGGACTTTTGCACATCCTGTCCGTTATCTCTGAGATCTCAAGTATGGGATCGACTTCAACCCTTATCCTCTTCAGCAGCCCTCTCTTTTCAAGAATATCTATAAAATCCGTCAGGTCTTTATATGCCATTATGGTCTCCGGCGTTGCTATTAAATGAATAGCGAGCTTATTCCCCGTGATCTTGCCACAGGGAGGATCAATAAGGTCATTATAACATATATGGTCGGCGGCTTCGTCGAAAGTACACAGTTTGACCTTTTTGATTAAAGCATTGTAATGTTAAATGGAGCACCATCCCGACTATACGTCGGGATGGTGCCAACCCCGACCTTGTCGGGAAAGGTGTAAACGCCACAATATGGGCGATATCCCGGCTGACTGCATTCATCCCCCGACCTTGTCGGGACAGGCACAGCAAATGCCGTAGTCTTCTGCTTGTCCCGACAAAGTCGGGGCCTGTCGGGATAAACAGGAAAATACCTTATGAAGACAAAACATTCTATTCTCCTGGTTGATGACGATAGCTCTGTGCGGGATGTCCTTGCCAGCATTCTGGGAGAGGAAGGATTCAAAGTCGTTGACACCGGAAGCCCTGAAGAAGCAGAGAGACTGATATCTGACCGCAGGTTTCATCTTGTCCTTTCAGATATAAAAATGCCCCGCATAAGCGGGATAACGCTTCTAAAAAAAATCAAGGAAATCGATTCCGATATACCGGTAATTCTTATAACCGGCTTTCCTGAGCTTGATCTGTCTATTGAAGCCTTGAAGGAGGGGGCTTATGATTTTATTATCAAGCCCTTCAAAGTGGCTTATGTGATCCATTCCGTAAAAAAGGCCCTGAGCCATTATGAGACCCTGGAGTTCCGTAAGAGATATAAGGAAGAGCTTGAAACAACAGTGCAGGAAAGAACGAAACAGCTTGAGGATGCGCTCAGCCAGCTGAAGTCTGCAAGTAAAGAGGTTATAGAGAGACTTACCGTTGCGGCTGAATACAGGGATGAAAATACAGCCAGCCATATCAGCAGGATCAGTCTTTATTCTGCTGTATTGGCCGAGGAGTTGCATATGCCATCCGACTTTGTGGAGCAGATTACTCAAGCCAGCCCCATGCATGATGTAGGAAAGATAGGTATACCCGACAACATACTCATGAAACATGATGAACTTCTGCCGGAAGAGTTTGAGATTGCGAAGACCCATGCCAGGATTGGACATGATATTCTAAGAAATTCTTCTTTTTCACTGATCAGCATGGGAGCGTCCATTGCCCTCAACCACCACGAGAGGTGGGACGGTACGGGCTATCCCAATGCGTTGAAGGGTGAAGAGATTCCCATAGAAGGCAGAATAGTGATGCTCGCCGACCAGTATGATGCTCTGAGATCGGAGAGGCCTTATAAAAAAGTATTCAGCCACGATCATGTATGCCATATCATTATCGATGGAGATGGACGTACCATGCCGGGCCACTTCGACCCTCAAATTTTTGATATCTTTAAAAAAGATCACAGAAAATTTGAGGAAATATTTGATGAACACTCGCATAAATTAAATTAGTGCGCCCTGGACCTGAAGACTTTTCGTTAACCATCCGTTTGTTGATTTTTGTCCCTCTTGTTTTTTCAGCCACGGACGGACACAGACATGAGAAAAGGCTGAAGGAAAGGCTTAAAGAAATACTCTGCCACAGACTTTCACAGACTGAAAGAGAAAAATAAAGGACTATATTATAGTTTTAAATTAATAAAAAATCTTTTAAAAAGTTTGTGAGAGTCTGTGGCAGAAAAAGAAAAGACTTTTTCAGCCGCGGATTTACGCTGATAAACGCAGATAGGAATTTAAAAGTCATTAAAAATCCGTGTCGATCCGTGAAAAAACTGCGGCCTGTTGAGGTTTTTGGTCTGTGAAAGTCTGTGGCAAAAAGTTTTTTTATCTCGGTGTTTCCGTGGTTATATGATCCACAGAAATACCGGAAGAACCATTTGATTTAACGGTTAGTATCGGCGGAGATATTTAAACATTTATTGATTCGGGGAAATTCGTTATGATACCTTTTATAGGAATAACATCGGATTATTCGGAGAATTCATTTGCTCTGAAAGATTCCTATATTACTGCACTGCATGTTATCGGGTTTGATGTATGCATACTGCCGGTAATACCGGGTGTGTCTTCAATGCCTGAGAAACTTGACGGGGTTGTAATTTCAGGCGGGGACGATATTCACCCTTCATATTACGGGGAAGAGCCTTTCTCAGGACTGAAACTGATTGATAACAGAAGGACTGACTTTGAGATTGCTGTTTTCATGGAATGCCTTAAAATGAACAAACCTGTTCTTGGTATCTGCAACGGGATGCAACTGATGAATGTGGCGCTCGGAGGTTCACTTTACCAGGATATTGCCGGGCAGATTCCGGTAGCAATAAATCATGGAAACGGGTATCATAATATCAATATTTCCGATTCGTCATTATTAGAGGGTGGAGCTTATCCGGTCAACACGTCTCATCATCAGGCCGTAAAGCAAACGGGCGGCGGGGTGCACATAATTGCAAGAAGTTCCGATGGTGTTATTGAGGCCTTTTCTGTTGAGAACCAGCATTTTTCATTAGGTGTGCAATGGCATCCCGAGAGGGATTTGGATAATACTTTGAACCGGCAGGTGTTGCTCAGGTTTAAGGAGGCATGTATTGCCGGCAAATAGGTTTTATATATTTACGCTGATACTACTGTCTTTTTTATTCGGTTATCTTACTTATCTCATATTTAAACCCTTCATTTCCGCCATCATGTGGGCAGGCGTTCTTGCAATTATTTTCTACCCGGTCTACGTATTTATCCGCAGATATGTAAAGTGGAAATCACTTGCTTCGCTTCTGACGATAGTCATTATCGTGACAATAATAATCGGCCCTTTTTCGTACCTGGTTTATGCACTCGGCAAGGAGCTGAGGGCGGTTACTTCCTATCTCGAGGTAGGGGAACTCACACCCCTGAATGATATCGTCAGAAACCCGACCGTTTCCTGGATGCTCGATAAAATACAGGGTGCGTTAGGTATACATAATGTTGATATCGGAAAGCTGCTTGTGAAGAATATTACGATAATCGGGAAGGATCTGATAGGCAGGCTGTCGGATAGCGCCAGGAATATCGTTTTGGCGCTGATTAATTTTATCTTTATGGTGTTTGCATCGTATTTTCTTATAAAGGACGGTCCGGATTTCATGGGTAAGATAAGGAATTATCTTCCTTTTTCCGATACTCAGAAGGACAGGCTGGTACAGCAGGTAAAGGATATGGTCATCTCAACGATCTACGGAGGGGTTATTGTCGCATTGTCGCAGGGAGTGCTGGGTGGTGTCACATTTTTTGCCCTTGGAATTCCTTCTCCTGTTATCTGGGGGACTGCGATTGCGATAATGTCATTCATTCCCATGTTAGGTACATTTTCAATCTGGGGTCCGGCCTGTGTCTACCTGTTTGTTCAGGGTGCAGTTGTCAAGGGCTTTGTCCTTCTTGTGGTAGGGACGTTCGGCATCAGTATGATAGATAATATTTTAAAACCCCTGATCATAAGCGGCAGGACAAAGATGCCTACTGTTATAATATTCTTCAGCGTGCTGGGTGGTATAAAACTGTTCGGTCTGATAGGTCTGATTATGGGGCCTCTTGTGGTTGCCCTCTTCATTTCCGTTTTTGAGATCTTCAGAAATATCGAGAATGCCGACTCATTGCAGGCCGATGGCCCTGATGGTGAAGAATAGCCGGAGAGGGATAAGAATATTCATTCTTTTATCCCTTTTTATAGTTGTCTCCTGTACATATTCTACTCGTGAACAGGGCTATGTATATTTTAGATTAAAAACGAATCCCACTACTCTCGATCCTGCCTATGTTGTCGATGTGACAGGCGGACGCCTGTCGGCAAAATTGTTCAACGGTCTTGTAAGAATTAATGCAAATCTTGAAATAGTTCCGGATATTGCAGATCATTGGCGGATATCAGGTGATGGGAAGGTTTACACTTTTTATCTCAGAAGGGATGTGATGTTTTCAAATGGCAGAAGAGTAACAGCCGGCGACTTTGTATGGTCGTTCAGGAGAGTCCTTGATCCCGGGAATCATTGTCCAAATACCTGGGTGCTCGACAGGATCAGCGGGGCCGGTGAAGTCATCAGGGGAAAGTCCGATAAACTGCCGGGGCTGAAAGCGCTCAATGATTATACACTGCGGATAGTTCTCGATCGGCCGTTTAGTCCGTTTCTAAGTCTCCTTTCCATGCCGGCCGCCTATGTTGTACCGCGGGAAGAAGTATTAAGACTCGGCGATTCCTTTGGCTTTAATCCGGTTGGGACCGGGCCGTACAAAATCAGGGAATGGATATCCAGTGAGAAACTTGTATTTGAAAGCAATCACAATTATTTCGAAGGCGCTCCCGGAATCAGGGGCATTATTTACCGTATTATCCCCGAAGACCTTACCGCAATTACGGAATTTGAGTTGGGGAATCTGGATGTCATAGGAATTCCTGCATCGGCTTACAGGCATTTTACCGGTGATCCTGCGTGGAAAGGACGAATCATATCAATAAAAGGGCTCAATACTTATTATCTGGGTTTGAACTGCAGCAGGCCTCCATTCTCTGATAAGACGCTGCGCCGGGCGGTCAGCTATGCTATCGACAGAAAAAAAATCCTTGGAACACTTTATGAGGGCAGGGGGCGTTTGGCGTCGGGACCGGTGCCGGATAATCTAAGGGAATGGAAAATTGTTAACCCTTACCGCTATAGTCCCCCGGAGGCCGGGAAACTTTTGAAAAAATCAGGATACAGGCTGCCTGTTAAAGTGGATTTCTATATTACATCCGATCAGGATGTCGTTGATGTTGCAGAGGTTATACAGTCATATCTTAATGCTGCAGGCTTTGATGTGCATATAAAACAGCTCGAGTGGAGCGCATACAAGGAGGCGCTGAACAAGGGCGAGGCGGATATGTTCTGGCTCAGCTGGTGGGCCGATTATCCTGATCCGGAGAATTTTCTTTACCCTGTATTCCACTCATCCAATGTAGGGCCGGCAGGGAACAGGAGCCGTTTCAGAAATCCCGTTGTTGACAACCTGATAGAAAAAGGCCAGGCTGCAACCGGCAGAGACATGAGAGACCGGTTTTACCAGAAAGCGGAACAGTTGATAATCGATGAAGCTCCGTGGGTGTTTTTCTGGCACAGAAACGATTATCTTCTCAAGCAGAAGTGGGTTAAGAACCTGACCGTATCGCCTGTTTACAGCAGCGACAAGGGAACCGGGATTATGCTTTCAGAGCCTGCCGGAGCGAAGAATTGAGACGAGCAGCCATACGCCGAGAAAAAATGCCATTGAAAAACCTATTATTCCGAATAATGGCATACCCAATATCTTTCCACCCATACCGGACAGAGTGAGGATGGATGAACCCATGATAACGGATGCAATTACAATGCTGAAAGAAAGACGATTCGTCGATTTGTCTATATCCTTCAGCAGCCGCTCAAACCCGTCGACCCGCATATTAAGATGCAGGTCATCCCTGATTGTCTTGCGGAGCAGTTGCCTGACCTGTTTTGGCGTAGTAATGAGAAAATCAACCATATCGGACGATTGCTTCTGAATCTTCTGCGCGAGCCTCTTTGGTGAATATTTCCTTTGGATAAGTTTTGATGCGAACGGCTCAACCGAAGATACAAAATTAAAATCGGGGTCGAGGAGCCTGCCTATGCTGTCGAGAACGAGCATTGTCTTGTTTACAAGAAGAAGGTCGGACGGTATCTTCAGCCTGTGTTTAATGGCAAGGTGGGTCAGGGCATCGAGATATTCGACGATATTTATCTCTGAGAGTGACATGTCGTACAACGGCACAAGGAAATCTATAATATCAGCCTTGAATTCTCTCTTGAATGCCTCGATATCAACTTCTTCCGTCAGAAGGCCGAGGTTTATATACTGTTCTATCAGTTCGTCAAAGTCTTTTTTGACGAGTGCAACCAGTGCACCGGCAATGCTTTCCATTATTTCAGGTGAAAGCCACCCTACTATGCCGAAATCGACAAGTCCTATTGATCCTTCCGGCATTACAAAAATATTGCCCGGGTGCGGGTCTGCATGAAAAAAACCATCTTCAAGCATCATCTTGAAGTATGCCTTAATGCCTTTCTGTGCCAGTTCCGCCCTGTCAAGACCGAGTTTGGTGATGCCTTCTATGTCATCTATCCTGACCCCTTCAATCCTTTCCATTACTATGATCTTCTCTGAAATCAGACGAGGATAGGTCCGGGGGATTACAATGTCCGGATTATCCTGGAAACTTCTTCTGAATCTGCTGATATTCTTGGATTCCTCAATAAAGTCCAGCTCTTTTCTTATGGTTCTCGCAAACTCATCAACTATACCGATGGGATTGAAAAACTCCGTCTCGGGTATGTACTTCAGCATAAGGCGGGCAATCGTGCTCATGATGTTTATATCTGTTTCAATTGTTTCTTTTATGGCGGGTCTCTGAATCTTTACAATCACGTTTACTTCGTCCTCGAGTCCGGCAACATGAACCTGGGCTATGGATGCCGCAGCTATCGGTTCTTTCTCAAAGTATTCAAAGATATCCTCAGGTGAATGTCCAAGGTCATCCCGGATAATTTTAGCTACCTCCTCGTAGGGAAAAGGCGGAACCTCGTCCTGCAGTTTTTTGAATTCGTCGGCAAAGGTCTGTGTGATGAGGTCCGGTCTTGAAGACAGTATCTGGGCCAGTTTTATAAATGACGGGCCTAATTCCGCAAATGCCTTTCTCAGCCTCTCAGCGATGCTTTTTTCCAGTACTGAAGGCGCAGACAACACCTTGAGGCGTTTCCTGAAAGGCAGGAACCTGTGGAGATTCATCTGTTCTACCAACTGGCCGAATCCGTGCTTTATGAGGACATTTACGATTGTACGAATACGGTTGACATTCCTGTAGGTGCGCCTTATCTTAAGGAGTTCGAGGAGCATTATTTACGTGAACGCTATTCCGAGCCCTCGAGTTTTTTTATTCTTGATGAAAGTGAATTTAGTTTTTTATTGATCTTTTCTATATCATCCCTTGTCGGAAGATTCATTTTATCGAGGGTCTTTGTGACGAGATCCGAAAAGGTTTTCGATAAATCTTCCGTACTCTTATCGGCCTTTTCCGTCCATTCTTTTATGAGTTTTGCACCCTGCGAATCATTGAGCTCACCTTTTTTGACCAGTTCATCTATGAACTCCTTGACCTTTTCCTGGACTCCCAATCCCGCTAAAAGGGCATTTCTTGCGATATCGAAGATTGTCATTGTTGCCTCCTTTTTTTTATATATAAAGTGTTGTTAACGGAATTTTGTCATTTACCATTGTGCTCCGGTGGTTAACCCGTTCCCTTGATTATATCGTATATCATATCAACGGCTTTGTCCAGCTTGTCCAATTCTTTTGTCCCCCCCTGTGCCATATGCGCTTTTCCCCCGCCCCTGCCGCCACAGGCTAAGGCGATCTCTTTTAATATTTCACCTGCGTGATATCTGTTCTGCAGGTCCCTGGTTACACTGCAGATAAGAGATGCCTGACCGTTGTTCCCCGATGCAATGAAAACGACCCCGGATTTTATCCTGTTTTTCAGATTGTCTGAAAGTGTTCTCAGGTCGTTCATTGACAGCCCGTCCTGTCTGAACGAAACGACCCTTACACCATTGATATCGCGCGCCGACTGAATAATATCCCGACCATTTGGTGAAGACACGGATGTTTTGAGTTGTTCGATCTCTTTTTTCAGTGCCTTTACTTCTTCCAGGATGCCGGCTAATTTATCTAAAGGCGCGTCTGTTCTCAGCAAAGCCGAGATGGAATTCAGTTCAGAACTCCTGCGTTTAAGATAGTTAATTGCCGCATGGCCTGTAATGGCTTCTATTCTTCTGATACCTGCGGCAACGCTTCCTTCGGATGTTATGACAAAAGGACCTATCTGGCCGGTTGCACTGCAGTGAGTTCCCCCGCAGAGTTCCCTGCTGAAATCTTCAACCGTAACAACCCTGACGGTATCCCCGTATTTTTCACCAAAGAGCGCCATTGCTCCGGACGAGACCGCCTCGTCGATCGTTTTTATTTCCGTGAACACTTTTCTGTTTTCCAGAATAACATCATTGACCATTTTCTCTATTTCTTCAATCTCATCCCCGTCAAGTGCATGGAAATGGGTGAAGTCAAACCTGAATTTATCGTCCGAAACAAGAGAGCCTGACTGCTTTACATGTTCTCCAATAATGCTTCTGAGTGAAGCATGCAGGAGGTGTGTTGCCGTGTGGTTGCGCATGATCGCAAACCTTCTGTCCTTGTCGACTTCACAGAGAACTTCATCTCCTTTTTGTAAATCGCCACTTATGACTTTCACCTTGTGGAGATGAATATTACCTGCAGGTTTCCGGGTATCTGTTACTATGCTTTTCATGTTATCACCGGTTATAGTCCCGGTATCACCTGCCTGTCCGCCGGATTTTCCATAGAATGGAGACCTGTCAAGGATTATTTCCGCTTCATCACCTTCCGATATTTTGCCGGTTTCTTTTCCGTTTTTTACAATTGCAAGTATGGTGGACCTGCCTGAGATGGATTCATAACCCAGGAATTCCGTAGGACCGTATTTGTCAATGAGTTCCCTGTATATACCGGGAGACCTGATATCTTCCACTACCCACGATGCCCTTGCCTTCTTCTTCTGATTCTCCATGGCCAGCGAAAAGCCGGCTTCGTCTATTTTCAACCCGCTGTCGTTAGCTATGTCACGGGCCAGGTCGAGAGGGAAGCCGAATGTATCATAAAGCCTGAAGAGTTCTTCCCCGTTAATGGTATCCGAACCTGACTTTTTCATATTCTCGATAATGGAATCGAGCCTGTTAATGCCCTGATTCAGAGTCTTTGTGAATCGTTCTTCTTCAATTCTCAGGATTTTCCGGGTTCTTTCTTTTTCATTTATGATTCCGGGATAAGTGTCTCCCAGTGTGTCGATAACGGAATCTACGAATTTGAACAGCACCGGGTCTTCAACTCTCAGTAGCCTGGCATGCCTTGAAGCACGCCTGATAACGCGCCTTAATACATAACCGCGCCCTTCGTTTGAAGGTGTCAGCCCTTCGGAAAGGAGAAAAGTTGCAGCCCTTATATGGTCGGCAATGACCCTGATGGATATATCTGTTTCAGGCGATTTTTTATACTCGATCCCTGTCTCCGAAGAGATTGCTGAAATTATTCCGGAAAAGAGATCGGTATCAAAATTGTTAAGTTTGCCCTGGAGGACTGCAGCAATCCTTTCGAGCCCCATACCGGTGTCAATACTCGGTTTTGGCAGTTGCGTGAGATTGCCGTCGTGGTCCCTGAAGTATTGCATGAATACAAGGTTCCATATCTCCAGGTATCTGTCGCAGCCACATCCAACAGCGCACTCTTTCCTGCCGCAACCCGCCTCTGTGCCCCGGTCTATCAGGATTTCGGAACAGGGGCCGCAGGGGCCTGTCTCGCCCATCTGCCAGAAATTCTCTTTTTTACCGAGCCTGACAATTCTGTCTGCCGACATACCGGTGTTATCCTTCCATATTTTGAGGGCTTCATCATCCTGCTCATAAACCGATACCCATAATTTTTCTTCCGGGAGATTGTAAACTCGCGTCAGCAGTTCCCACGCAAAAAGGATAGCGTCTTTCTTGAAATAGTCTCCAAAGGAAAAATTGCCGAGCATTTCGAAAAAGGTGTGATGTCTTGCGGTATGGCCTACATTTTCGATGTCATTGTGCTTTCCACCCGCCCTCATGCACTTCTGGCAGGATACCGCACGCGTGTACGCTCTCGTTTCATCTCCCGTGAATACCGATTTAAACTGGACCATACCGGCATTCGTGAACAGCAGGGTAGGGTCGTCCCCGGGGATGAGCGAGGAACTGCTTACTAATTTATGGTCTTTCGACCTGAAAAAATCCAGAAAAGCCTTCCTGATTTCGGCAGCCGTCATTTCTACTTCAGTATCCCGGGCTGATTACTGCTGATTTCGGATAGCTTTCCGTCAACGAATACGAGTGTTGTCCTGAACAGGCCGAACCTTTTATAAGTCCATTTTACCCTGTCGAAGCCTTCTTTGTCGGGAGGCAGTACATCGACTATGTCGGGAGCTCCCCATGCATAACGTACCTGTATGATAGTCATGCCTGTTGCTATCTCGCCCTTTTTGATCTTATCCTGTATGGGGGGAGGGAAGGGCTTTATCTCCTCGACCGTGTAACGGATGGCACTGGCGCAGGAAATGGAAAAGAAAATGATTAATAAAAGTGCACTGATCTTTTTCATGTGACCTCCTTTAGTTACTGATAGATATTAAGGAGAATTTTAACACAAAATGATTTGAGATGTCCTGAGTTATTTACAGCCTTTTTCAGGGGAATGTTCTTTCCTTAAATCATTAATGACCCGGTTGATTGTATCAAATGCATATCCTCTTCTGAGGAGAATGCCCTTTATTTTTAATATCTGTTTTTCCAGGGGATAGTTGGAAATGGATTTGTCTTTTCCGGCGATCAATTTCTTCGCCCTTTCAAGTTCCTCTGACCCGTCAATTGATATACCGGAGATAATATCTTTACTTATCCCCCTTTTTTTAAGGAAATATTCAACGCCTCTGTTGCCAAGCAACTTTACATCTTTTGCTATTTCTGTCAATGAACAGGCCAGGTATGGATCGTTAATCAGTCCGGCTTTTTTCAGAAGTTTTATGGTTTCCGAGACTATGCTGTCTGAAAATCCTTTCAGCGCCAGTCTGTCGGTCAGTTCTTTCTCACTCCTGCCCCTGTATCTGATAAGCCGGAGAGCATGGGTTTTTGCATTACTGACCGAATCTTTCAATTTCTATATCATTATCTTTGTCTGTATTATTGATTTCTTCCATGGCAATGTCGCTTGTCGACTGGATACCCTTCACCTTCAGGGCAAAATCATCAGGGTTTGTTGCTTTCATGACTGCTTCTTCATAGGTAATAAGGCCCGTTTCAAAGAGATCAAGAAGAGACTGGTCAAATGTCTGCATGCCGTAGTGAAGTTTGCCCTGTGCTATCATGTCCGGGATGATTTGTGTCTTGTCGGGATCGACTATGCAGTCCTTTATGGTAGCGGTTGCTATCAGTACTTCAACTCCCGGAACACGTCCCTTGCCGTCTGCCCTCATGATAAGCCTCATGGATATCACCGCTCTCAGAACTGATGACATCTGCATCCTTACCTGTTTGTGCTGGTACGGCGGAAACACGGATATAATCCTGTTTATGGTTTCCGTGGCATCCGTTGTATGCAGTGTGCTCAGGACGAGATGACCGGTCTCGGCAGCCGTCAACGCTGTCTGGATGGTCTCGAAGTCACGCATTTCACCAACAAGAATAACGTCGGGGTCCTGCCTTAATGCCGCCCTCAGGGCTTTGCTGAAAGAGTCGGTATCACTTCCGACTTCTCTCTGGTTGACAATGCTTTTCCTGTCCCTGTGAAGATATTCTATGGGGTCTTCGATAGTAATGATATTATTCGTCTTTTCGTTGTTTATCTGGTCAATCATTGCAGCGAGACTCGTCGATTTTCCACTTCCGGTGGTCCCCGTTACAAGTATAAGTCCTCTTGGTTCCATTGCAATCTTCTTGAGAACCGATGGAAGGTTCAGTTCATCAATTGAAGGTATACGAATTGGTATTACCCTGAAGACTGCGCCGATGGAGCCCCGCTGTATGAAAATATTGCAACGGAATCGGCCAAGTCCGGGGACACTGTACGCAAGGTCTATATCGTTTTTCTTTTTAAATACGTCCCTCTGGCCGGGACTCATGACCGAAAAAGCCGTCTTAATGGCATCTTCCTGTGATATCCTGTTTTGTTCCGTTAGGAGTTTAAGTTCTCCGTTCAACCTTATAATTGGATGGGAGCCGACCTTTATATGCAGGTCCGATGCACCTATGGAAAATGTTTTTTTCAGCAGTGCGTTAATATCCATGATTTATACACTCCCCGGATAGTGTTCTTCCCGTATCCTGTTTTCAATCTCGGATACCGTCTCAGGATTCTGTTTGAAAAACTCCTTGACATTTTCTCTGCCCTGTCCGATTCTTTTACCGCTGTAACTGTACCAGGCCCCCGCCCTCTCGATAATTCCCCGGGCAACCCCGATATCCACAATTTCACCCACATGTGAGATGCCCTCGTTAAAGTATATGTCAAATTCGGCCTGTTTAAAAGGCGGCGCTACCTTGTTCTTTACTACCTTGACTCTTACCCTTCCTCCGATCATGTCATGGCCGTTCTTGAGACTCTCGATTTTTCTTATGTCGAGTCTCATCGATGAATAAAATTTCAGCGCATTTCCCCCGGTCGTTGTCTCAGGGTTTCCGAACATTACCCCGATCCTTATCCTTATCTGGTTGATAAATACCACGGTGGTGAGTGATTTTGATATGGCGCCCGTCAGCTTTCTCATCGCCTGGCTCATGAGCCTCGCATGAAGACCCGGCAGGGAATCTCCCATATCACCTTCTATCTCGGCCTTTGGTACCAGCGCAGCCACGGAATCTATGACAATGATGTCTACAGCGCCGCTTCTAACGAGGGTTTCCGTAACCTCAAGTGCCTGTTCGCCCGTATCGGGTTGTGATACAAGAAGGTTTTCAATATTGACTCCAAGTTTTGATGCATAGTTTACATCCAGCGCATGTTCCGCATCTATGAAGGCTGCTATCCCGCCGGTCTTCTGGGCCTGTGCGATTGCACCGAGGGCAAGTGTAGTCTTCCCGGAAGACTCCGGCCCGTATATTTCAACCACTCTTCCCCTTGGCAATCCCCCGATACCGGTCGCTATATCAAGGCCGAGAGAGCCCGTCGAAATTGCCTGTATCCCTTCCGCGACTTCATTTGAGCCGAGTTTCATTATTGCCCCTTTACCGAAGTTTTTCTCGATCTGCGATATGGCCATCTCCAGAGCCTTGACTTTGTCATTTGACATTATGAATTCCTCCTCAAAGGGGCCGAAAAAATGCTTGAATATTCTGCCCCCCTTTTTTTTAGTGTACTTTTCATTAAATGGATCGATTCAGCTTTCTGTGTACCGAAATTCATGCTCCTATATTTAACTAATTCCGGTATCAATTTATCAATACCTTTCGACGACCTTGCCCTCCCTATTGTTATGTGCGGGTTGAAAGGCCTTTTTTCGGGTTCGAACCCTTCACCTTTCATTGCAGCATCTATTTTTTTCGCTATTTTTATAAGGTTCATATGGTCTCTTATACCGATCCAGATAATACGCGGCCTGTTATTGCCGGGAAAGACACCGGTGCCGTTGAGCATGAATTCAAAATCATCGTATCCGCCGGCAATTTCGGATATCCGGTATGTTATGGATTTTGTCTTTTCCATATCAATATTACCCAGAAATTTCAGGGTCAGGTGCAGGTTTTCCGGTTTCACCCATTTGACGTCCGCCCCGGTCTTTTTTAATGATCCGACCATATCTCCGATACCGGCTTTCAGTTCATCTGTAAGGGGGATGGCGATAAAACCCCTGATGCTCATTGTGCCAGTATCTGAAGAAGAAATCCCAGCCCGTATATGGATGCCTGCTTCTTGACCTGCCTGCGCGGTCCGGAAAAAACCATACTCCCGGGAAACGTTCCTTTTTTTGACGACACGGCATAGTACACAAGGCCAATGTCTTTTTCTTCAAGGGCGGACGGGCCAAGATTGCCCGTTACGGAGAGAGAAACATCCGTATTTCTTATTCTCCTGATACCGTCGGCCATCTGCCTTGCGGTCTCTTCGCTTACAGCGCCTTCTTTAATAATAGTAGTATATTTAACCGACAACATGTCCGTCTTTGACTTGTTTGAGTAAGTAATGATGCCTGTGTCGAAAAACCCGGAAGCGCCGGGCAGGTCCGTAATCATGTTTGCTACCATGCCGCCGGTACATGATTCCGCAACGGAGAGAGTCAGGTGTTCTCTCCTGAAAAATGCATGGATTTGTTTCACAATGTTTTTATCAGCAGATTGCATAAGCGTACCGTGATATTTGCATATATTCCGGCCATTATATCGTCCATCATGACACCCGTGCCCCCCTTAAAAAGGGTCTCGAAGGACCTTACCGGGGGCGGCTTTAGTATATCGAAAAACCTGAAGAAAATAAACGCCAGCATGAGATTGAGTATTGAGATATCGAGAAACAGCATTGATACGAGAAATCCCGTAAATTCATCGATAACAATGTGGTGGGAATCTTTTTCACCGAAGGATATTTCCGCAAAGTGCGAAGATATCGTTCCGAGAACGGCGAATGCGGGGATCAGGAGTAAGAGAACTGTACCGGACGGTCTGACGATAAATAAGAAAATGACACAGACTATGGTGCCGAAGGTACCGGGGGCTACAGGAAGGTAGCCGATCGGGCCGAGAGTGGCCGTATGTTTCAGTATGTCGGGGATCCTCAATCCTGCTGCTCTATTTCGTAAGAGAAATTTATTTTTGCGACTCCCTCGATCGTGGCCTTGACTGAACAATATTTTTCCATAGAGAGTTCAACTGCCCGCTTGACGGCTTCTTCAGAGATGTTTTTACCCCTGACGATATATTTGAGAGTGATGTCTGTAAATTTTTTCGGGTGAGAATCAGACTTGTTACCATCAATCATTATCTCAAAATCCCTGACATCCTGCCTCTTTTTTCGCAATATGGAGATAACATCCATTCCAGAGCACCCGCCGAGACCTACAAGCAGGAGTTCCGACGGTCTGATGCCGGAGTCCGCACCACCGAATTCAGTATCCCCGTCCATAACTATGGCATGACCTGAAGATGCCTCGCCTACAAACTGCATCCCGTTAACCAGGATAACCTTTGCCTGCATAAAAACCTCCGCGAACAGCCATTAAATTTGATTTTCCGAACTTCCTGAATCTTTTGCATTCAGCTGGATAATTCCCGAACCATCACCACATCCGCCGTCCGCATGGCACCCGATTCATGAATAATGCGTGTTAGATATATGCCAGGTACCGCCGGGCCCCTTGAACTATAACATCATTTAGTCTAAAATACATACGGAATTAATATCAATATGGATGGCTTCGTAAAAATCGTAGTTTAACCACAGGGAGACAGGGCAGGGGCTTTTTTTCTTATGGTTGCTCCGTATCTCCGTGGTTATTCCTGTAGTTTTTGCAGGATCGGCCGGTATCGTGAGTTGATAATAAACGATGAGAAGGGACAGGTATGGCATGACAAGAAAGAAGGGAGCGGCAAAGAGGGCAGGTAGAAGACCCGTAGGCGATATAGTAAGGGAATTGAAAGGGTCCGGCAGTTCCGTCAGCGATTACAGGGAACAGTCTATCAGGATTCACGGTCTTATCTGTGCAAAATGCGGCAGAGAATTCGATTATGAAAACCGGCGCCTTCTTACGGTCCATCACAAGGACGGCAATCACAGGAACAATCCTCCGGACGGATCAAATTGGGAAAATCTGTGCGTTTACTGTCATGATGACGAACACAGCAGGGAACTGCTCGGTGATTATCTTGCCGAATAGCAGCTTTGATGGACTCATAAAAAGTCTAAAAAGGGGATGGCTAAGCAAAAATCGTCGGATACAAGGCGCACAAATTTCGAGGAATGAGGGCCGCAGTGAGGAGATAATTTGATGCAACGCAGTAGCCGGCGACTTTTTGCGACGCCATCGGTTTTTTGGTCACGGGTATGTCAGTTGCAGTCTCTGTATTGCGGTAGCCTTTCCGTTTTTTTCATCAATATCGACTATCACACCTGAGAATATGCCGTTTCCCCTTGCCGTATTAAATCTTTTAGGCATCTGTGTAAGAAATTTTTCAATAATTATATCTGTTTCTACGCCGATTACCGAATCCGAAGGACCTGTCATTCCGACATCGGTAATATATGCCGTGCCCTTCCCGAGTATTGTTTCGTCTGCCGTCTGAACATGGGTATGCGTCCCGATTACTGCGCTTACCCGGCCGTCCACGTAACGACCAAAGGCTATTTTCTCGGATGTTGCTTCGGCATGAAAATCAATTATGACGGCATTTGTTTCTTCTTTTAACTTCAGGATCTCGCTGTCTACCGTTCTGAAAGGACAGTCGAGGAGCGGCATGAATACCCTTCCCGACAAATTGATAATTCCAAGCCGCTGTTTACCTGTAGATCCCAGCACTATGCTTCCATATCCCGGCACTCCCGGCGGGTAGTTCAGAGGTCTGAGTATCCTGTCTTCTTTCTTCAGGTAATTTACGGCCTCCTTCTTGTCCCAGATGTGATTACCGCTTGTTATCAGGTCAATGCCGAAGCTGAAGAGTTCTTTTGCCACTTTCTCGTTGATGCCGAACCCTCCGGCCGCATTTTCACCATTGGCTATCACGAATGATGTCTTGAAATTTGAAAGGATTTTCGGAAGAATATTCTTGACGCATATCCTTCCGACTTTCCCCACTATGTCTCCAATAAACAGTATCCGCATGCAATCACCTTATCACTATCGACACATCAGCCTACTTTGCGTACTCGACAAACCTGGATTCCCTGATAACGGTTACCTTTATCTGCCCCGGATATGTCAGTTCCGCCTCTATCTTTTTTGCTATGTCGGAGGAGATAAGAGCCGACATATCGTCGGTTACATGTTCCGGTTTTACCATAATCCTGACCTCCCTGCCTGCCTGTATCGCATAACATTTGTCAACGCCGTTTACGGACGTTGCCATCTCCTCGAGCTTCCGCAATCTCTTGATGTAATTTTCCATGCTCTCTTTTCTTACACCCGGTCTTGCAGCGGAAAGCGCATCTGCAGCCGCAACAAGGGCTGATTCCACGCAGGAAGGCTCCCCATCCCCGTGATGTACTTCTATTGCATTTATTATATGCGGTTTTTCACCGTGTTTTCTTGCGATATTTGCTCCTATTTCATAATGAGGACCCTCAACCTCATGGTCCACCGCTTTACCGATATCGTGCAGGAGGCCGGCCCTCTTTGCCAGTTTGACGTCTACTCCGAGTTCGCCTGCCATCAGGCCTGAAAGATATGCCACCTCACGCGAGTGTTCCATGACGTTCTGTCCGTACGATGTCCTGAATTTGAGCCTCCCGAGCAGTCTGATGAGTTCCGAATCGAAACCTGAAAGCCCCAGATCGAAAACAGCCTTTTCTCCTTCTTCCCTCAGGATCATGTTTATTTCCTTGCCTACCTTGTTTACCACTTCTTCTATTCTTGTAGGGTGTATTCTCCCGTCTGCTATAAGTCTCTCGAGGGATATCCTCGCGATCTCTCTTCTCACCGGGTCAAACGCCGAGAGGGTTACAACTTCGGGAGTATCGTCAACGATGAAATCAACCCCGGTTGCAGCTTCAAGAGCGCGGATATTTCTTCCCTCCCTGCCGATAATCCTGCCTTTCATCTCATCATTCGGAAGACTCACATTGTTGACCGTTATATCAGCGACATAATCACTGGCATACCTCTGAATGGCCAGGCTGATGATCTCCCTTGCCTTTTTTTGTGAGAGTTCCTTTGTTTCCTCTTCTATCTGTTTTATTAATTTTGCAGACTCGAATCTTGATTCCTCCTCAATACGTCTGAAGAGTTCCCCTTTCGCCTCTCCTGAAGACATCCCCGATAAGTTTTCAAGCGTTTCTTTCTGTTTGGCCAGGAGATTTTCCAGATCCTTTTCCCTTGACATTAATTGGTTTTCCTTTTTTGAAAACTCCTTCTCCATCCTGGAAATATCTCTTTCCCTTTTTTCGAGATAGTCCGTCTTTTTTTCAATATTCTCCTCTTTATGCAGCAGTCTTCTGTCCAGATGGTTTAGTTCGCGACGTCTTTCCTTGAGTTCCTTTTCGATTTCCGATTTGGACTGGTAGACAATATCCTTTGCTTCAAGAGACGCCTCTTTCTTGATCTTTTCGGCCTCCTTCATGGCCTCGGTAATAATATTTTTTTTCTCACTTTCAGCAGATACTTCACGTGATTTAGAGATAAGCCTCAGGATAAAAGCCGCCAAAAGTCCAGAAAGGAGACCAACTCCAACAGTAATGATCAGATATGTAGAATTAATCATGTGCGCTTCCTCCTTGATTCCATTATTTCTGAAATTGTTTTTTCATATCCTTCTCCGGAAGGTCTGTAAAACCGTTCCGGTTTTACCATGTACTTCTGTGAAATAAAATGCCCATCATAGTCATGAGGATATTTGTACCCCTTGCCTGCATTCAGTCTCTTTGCGCCTGTATAGTGAGAGTCTCTCAGGTGCCCGGGAACTTCCTGGATATAATCATTTCTGATCCTGTCGGTAGCCTCTTTGAGCGCCATATAGGAGGCGTTACTCTTTGGAGCGCAGGCAATATAGATGGCCGCCTGTGCAAGGGGGATAGCCCCCTCGGGCAGGCCGGTCTTCTCTAATGCGTTCATCGCGGATACCGCCACGGTAAGTGCGGCAGGGTCGGCATTGCCGACGTCTTCCGATGCACATATGACAATCCTTCTTGCAATAAACATGGGGTCTTCACCTGCATCGATCATTTTGGAGAGCCAGTAGATTGCGGCATCAGGGTCCGATCCCCTCATGCTCTTTATGAATGCAGAGACAGTATCGTAATGATCGTCTTCATCATAATATGCAGATTTTCTCTGTATGGCCTCCTGTACATGTTCAAGTGTGAGATGTCCCGGGCCCGTGCCTTCCGGCAATGTCATACATGATATCTCAAGGATGTTCAGTGCCCTTCTCGCATCGCCGTCGGACAGTGTCGTAATAAGGCCGATGGCATCATCGTCTGCAGCGAGATCAGGGTCGTTTATCCCGTCGGGACTGCTGAATGCACGATTTAATATCGTCCTTATCTCTTCAGGTCTGAGCGGATTGAACTCGAATATCATTGAACGTGAGGCAAGCGCCGAAACGAGTGCAAAGAACGGATTATGGGTGGATGTCCCGATAAGAGTTATTTCTCCGGATTCCACATGGGGGAGGAGGGCATCCTGCTGTATACGGTTGAACCTGTGTATCTCATCGATGAACAGTATTGTCTTTCCGTGGCGAGCTGTGGTAAGTGAATCCCTGATCTCCTTAATGCCGCTCGTTACTGCGTTGAGAGATATGAAATTGGCCCGGGTCTTCTTTGCAATGATCCCGGCAAGCGCGGTCTTTCCCGTCCCGGGAGGGCCATAAAGGATAAGGGAGACAATACGGTCTTTCTCTATCAGTTTTCTGAGAGGCTTCCCTTCCCCGAGCAGATGCTCCTGTCCGGTGAACTCAGCCAGGCTTACCGGTCTGAGCCTCCACGCAAGGGGCATATCTTTTTTGGGTGCACCGAAAAGGTTCACTTTTTTATATCGGTGCTAATTACGGCATCAAAACTTTTGGAGCAGAATAAAGCAGGTGAGACGGTTTTATGTTTCTTTGATCTCTATTTTTTAAATTACCATAAGAAAATGGTAAAAAAATCATGGGACCTGGAATAATATGCCCTCCAAAAGCCGATTTCATAATTAACATTACCTTTTTTTGATTTTATAATACCCGCCCTGCGGTGTAGATGAAAAATTAGATCCGCCTGTTAAACAAGTGGGTGCCTTGAAGGCCACTTCAGGCTTCCCCACACCTATTGTGTTCCACAAAGCGATTAAAAGCGCATGTATGGACGCTTTGTGGTTGAAAAGGTGTGGGGCATGCTCACCGTAAGCCTTACTCTGGCTCCCTAAAGATCTAATTTGCCGGATCAACAATTTCACCTCAATCACCAACAGGGCAGGAATGTGTTCCTGCTTTTATCCTATCTATATTTATAACAGAATACAGGCAATACTATCAAGTAAAAAATATTATTTTTCCAATATTTACCTTGTAATTAATAAATATTTATTAATACAATATTCAAATGACTTTAATATTGCTTGCAGGCGGAGAAAACAGGAGAATTCCATTCAACAAAAGTTTGATTGCCGTTGGCGGCGTATGTATGATCGACAGGATTATGGAGGTACACAAAAGAATATTTAATGATAAAATACTGATAAGTACAAACAGTCCTGAAATATATTTCCGGTACGGCCTTAAGATGGTGGGTGATATCCTTGATTTCAGGGGGGCAATGACCGGAATATTCTCGGTAATGGTCAATGAGGATGATGAATGGTTTTTTGTCACAGCATGTGATATGCCGTATGTGAAGGAGGAACTGGTGCGGTATATTATTTCGACGGATAAAAAGGCTGATGCGGTTATACCTGTGTATAACGGCGAGCCGCAGCCGTTATTGGGAATGTACAACAGGAGCTTAACTGGACGGTTATATGGTAATATTAAAAGAGACAGGAGAAGTATGAGGGCTTTTCTTCGTGAAATCAATACGTATTTTATTGATGAGGAAACGGTAAGGGCAATTGATGAGAGGGGATGCTCTTTTATTAATATTAATACTCTTGATGATCTTAATAAAATACAGGGAGGATGCATATGTTCGGATTAGGTATACAGGAGCTGGTAATTATCCTCATTATCGTAGTGGTGCTCTTCGGGGCTTCAAGGCTTCCGGAGATCGGCAGGGGGGTAGGCCAGGCAATCAAGAATTTCAAAAAGGCGACATCCGAGCCTGATGAAATCGACGTTACTCCAAAGAACAGTAAAATTAAAGAAGACAAAGAGAAAGAGACTGGCAAGGGTGATTAGAAAAGCAAGCGCCCGGATAGATCTCGACCGCCTTGCATTAAATTACAGTAAAGTTATTGAAACAGTCAGCGGAAAAAAGATAATAGCTGTTATCAAAGCGGATGCTTACGGCCACGGGGCTGTGGAGGTAGCCGCGAGGCTGGAAAAAGAGGGGGTCTATGCTCTCGGAGTAGCCTATGTATCCGAAGCCGCCGAGTTGAGGACTGCCGGGATAAAATCAAGAATAATCGTTTTTTTCGACAATGAAAATATAGGAGATTATTTCCGGTATGGGCTGACGCCGGTAATTTTTGATAGAGGCGCAGTCGGTGGATTTGCCGAAGCGGCAGGAAAATACGGCGGCTCTCTTGAGGTCCATGTAAAGATTGATACGGGCATGGGAAGGGTCGGCTTGCCGGCCGCCGATTGTGTTGATCATATTCTTGATATAAGCCGGATACAGGGTATAAAGGTTGGTGGAATTATGAGCCATTTTTCTGATGCCGACCTGAAAGACAGAAGTTTTGCCTTGTTACAGCTCTCAAGATTTAATGCGGTTATTGGCGAACTGAGGAGCCGCGGCATGAATTTTATTGCTCATATTGCAAACAGCGCAGGTATATTGACATTTGAAGATGCTCACCTTGATGCAGTAAGGCCCGGGCTGATGATGTACGGTTATTCTCCTGTTGACGGTGACCACGGTCTGCTCCCGGTTATGACGGTAAAGACTCACATCATTTCCATAAGAAAGGTGCCTGAAGGAACACCTGTCAGCTACGGCAGGACATTTGTCACGAAGAGGCCCAGTCTTATAGGGGTTGTGCCGGTCGGCTATGCGGATGGATACAGCCGGCTCCTGTCAAACCGTGCTTCGGTTATTATAAGGGGAAATAAAGCGCCTGTAGCCGGCAGGGTATGTATGGACCTGACGATGGTAGATGTTACCGGTATCGAGGGGATAAAGGAAGGAGATGAGGTTATACTGCTTTCAAATGACATAAAGACCGGGTTGACGGCAAGGGAATTGGCTGATCATGCAGGCACTATACCATATGAAATACTTACATCGCTGGGCAGCAGGGCATTGAGAGAACATGTGGGAACAGGATAATTCAGAATGAGGAACCTGATAGAATTAGTCGGCCGCCTGGTAATGCATTTTCTTACAGAGATGGGAAGGGTTTCGTTTCTTTTCTACAATGTTCTGAAAAAGATAATTTCATTACCCGTTGAATGGCAGATTATCGCGGAACAGATGATAGCGGTGGGAATCAGGTCCATCCCCGTAGTTTTGATAACCGCTCTGTTTACCGGAATGGTGCTTGCCCTTCAGACATATACGGGATTCAGGAGATTCGGTGCCGAGTCCCTGGTCGGTACCGTGGTGGCGCTCTCCATGACAAGGGAGATGGGCCCGGTTTTAACCGCATTGATCGTTGCCGGCCGGGCCGGAGCGGCAATGGCCGCGGAGCTTGGAACCATGCGCGTTACCGAACAGATAGACGCACTTGAGACCCTTGCCACAGACCCTGTCAAATACCTTGTAGTTCCAAGGTTCCTGTCAGGCATAGTAATGCTTCCGGCCCTGGCCGTTCTTACGGATATCGTAGGCATTCTGGGGGGATATATTATTACCGTCGGTCTTTTCGGGGTCGGATCAACATCCTACTGGAAGCGGACCTGGGACTACCTGAAAATGGATGATGTATACAACGGCCTTATAAAGGCATGTTTTTTCGGGGCATTCATAAGCATAATAAGCTGTTACAAGGGATTTTACACGTCCGGCGGCGCCGAGGGCGTCGGAAAGGCGACAACAGGCGCTGTCGTTCTTTCATCGATGTCGATACTTATAGGCGATTATTTTCTGTCTGTCTGGTTGTTCTGATGATCAGGGTTGTTGATCTGCATAAGTCTTTCGGAGACAAGAAGGTGCTGGATGGCGTCAACCTCGAAATCAATGATTGCGAGAGTGTGGTTGTTATCGGCGGCAGTGGTTCCGGGAAGAGCGTATTAATAAAGAATGTCATCGGTCTTATGAAGCCGGATAAGGGCTCGGTATTTATTGATGATGTGGATATTGCAGGAATAGATAATATGGATAAACTCAATGAAATACGAAAGAAATTCGGCATGCTGTTTCAATACGCTGCACTGTTTGATTCGATGAAGGTGTGGGAAAATGTCGCCTTTGCGCTCCTGAGGCTTCACAGGCTGAGTGAGTATGAAGCGAGGGCGATAGCCATTGAAAAGCTTAAAAGTGTCGGGCTTGTGGATGTCGAAGACCTCATGCCTGCGGAACTCTCCGGTGGAATGAAGAAGAGAGTCGGTTTAGCAAGGGCAATAGCCCATGATCCGGAGATACTGATTTTTGATGAGCCTACGACAGGGCTCGATCCTATTATGGCCGATGTGATCGACCGCCTCATAATCAGCGTGAGAAAAGAGCTGAAGGCCACTTCAATAACAATTACACATGACATGAACAGCGCATACAGGACCGCCGACAGAATAGCAATGCTGTATAATGGTAAAATTATAGAGACCGGCACTCCTGAAGAGATCAGGAATACCGGCAACCCGACAGTAAGGCAGTTTATTGAAGGCAGGGCGGAAGGGCCGATACACATAGAAGGAGCAGGTAATGGGAAAAGCCTCGGCAGAGTTTAAGGTTGGACTTTTTGTACTGATCATACTGGTTGTACTTGCGTTTATGACCTTCAGGATAGGAGGCTTTGACTGGCTGAAGAAGGATGGCTACAAGGTCTATCTCTATTCCAACGACATAGCCGGTCTTGACAGGAACGCCAAGGTCAGGATAGCCGGAGTTGATGCGGGCGTGATAGAGGACGTAAGGCTTGAAGGCAACAGGGCAAAATTAACCTTGAGGATGAATCCCGGGGTCATTTTATATTCTGATGCCGGAGCGGCAATCAAGGCAACGGGACTGTTGGGGGATAAGTATCTTGCTGTTACCACCGGAAGCAGGAAACCGGTACTGAAAGAAGGAGATAGAATCAGGAATGTCGAAGAGGTTGTAAATATTGGTGAGATGGCCAAGAAGCTCTCCAATATTTCCGATAGTGTCAGGACGCTTACCGATAATCTGAACGATATAATAGGCACCAGGGGATCCAAGAAATCGATCATTGCCGCCATAAGGGGCTTCAAAACCATAACAGAGAAGCTCAATGTCGCCGTTTCCGTTAATGACCGGAAGCTCAGGGCTACACTGGACAGTTTTAAGAGGCTTACCGAGTCGTTGCAAAAAGTTGTGAATGAAAACTCGAGGCCGCTGAAGGATACGATTGCAAGTCTCCGGGATTTCTCCGGGGCTCTGGAAAAGAACGGACCTGAACTGGTGAACAATATAAAGGATACAACGAAGTCGCTGAAAGAGATTTCCGGGAAGATCGAGAGAGGAGAGGGTACTCTCGGCAAGCTTGTTCAGGATGACAGGCTTTACAAATCGGTTAGCAGTGCCGCAGAGGGGCTTGGAAAGACACTTTCAGCCATCGACAGGTTCAGAACATTCATCACGTTCCAGGGTGATTATCTGGCCAGGCAGGGGGACGGCAAGGGATATTTTTATGTAACACTTCGGCCCGAAAAAGATAAATATTATATTCTCGGTCTTGTCAGCGATCCTCTGGGACGTATTACTACTACGAAGACGGTTAGCACGGTTAATGGTGTTACCACAGTTGAAGAGAAGGAAGTGATAAAGACAAAGATCGAGTTTACGGCCCAGTTTGCAAGACGGTTTAACAACACTGCTTTCAGGCTCGGTGTAACTGAGAATGCATTCGGAGCGGGTGTCGATCAGTTTCTGCTCAACGATAAGCTCAGGCTCACTTCGGATATATGGGATTTTGGCGGGAATGAAGAGAATGGCGGCAACCCGCACCTGAAGATCGGCGCTGAATATTATTTTTACAGGGACCTGTTCCTTACGGCGGGATATGATGATCCCTTCAATTCAAAGAGGTCCAGCGTTTATTTCGGCGGCGGAGTGAAGTTCGAGGATGAGGATTTCAAGTACCTGTTCAGTTCATTTTCCAGGGTGTCTGCAAAATAAACCCGTGGTCTTGCCACAGGGAAGATCAACCATGAAAGAGAAAATAGCCGGGATAATAAAAAAAATATCAAATATAACAGATAGCGATATAGAGAAGGCCCTTGATATCCAGCGTCTTGAAGGGTATAAAAGGCGGATTGGAGAGATACTGATCGAGTCCGTAATATCCAGAGAGGATTTTCTTAAAGCCTTATCGCTCCAGTTCGATATCCCGGTCATCAATGAAGAAGATATCCCTTCCGGGATTGTCCTCGAAAACATTTCATTTAATTTTCTGAAAACAAATAAGATATTACCGGTCAGACTTGCCGGCAATGTGCTTGATATAGCTGTTGCCGACCCGACGGATAGCAGCGGCGTCGATGCGATAAGGGCATCCTATGGATACGAGATAAGGCTGTTTCTCGTTTCCGGGGAGATACTGGAAAGGAAGCTTGACGAGATGTATGAATCTCACGGCGCTGTTATGCAGAGGATATTTGATGATGTTGAAAAAGACGGAATCAGAGAAGATGAGAGTACGGGTGAGCTTGACCACCTGAGAGACCTTGCGCAGGACAAGGGGATAGTGCAGCTGGTGCATGTAATCATCGAGAATGCGGTGCGTGACAGGGCCAGTGATGTACATGTTGAACCGGAGGAGAAGGGTGTAAAGGTAAGATACAGAATTGACGGCATACTTTATGAAAGGGAACGGCTTCCCGCCAGGATGAGGCCTGCAATAACATCGAGGATAAAGCTCCTTGCACAGATGAATATAGCCGAGAGAAGGCTTCCGCAGGACGGGAGGATCAAGGGAAGATATTCGGATAAAGAGATCGATATAAGGGTTTCGACATTGCCTACGGTTTATGGTGAAAGTATCGTCATGAGGCTTCTGGATAAAGAGAGCGCATTTATCTCCCTTGAAGGAATCGGTTTTGATGATGAACTCCTGTCTGTCTATCGGGATCTGATAATGAAGCCGTACGGGATGATTCTCCTGACCGGTCCGACGGGAAGCGGGAAGACCACCACACTTTATGCCTCACTTGAGAAGATCAAGTCTTCGGAGAACAAAATTATAGCGATAGAAGAGCCTGTGGAATATCTGATGAACGGGATAAACCAGATTAATGTCAGGCCCAAAATAGGACTTACGTTTGCAAACGGGTTGAGACATATCGTCAGGCAGGACCCGGACATTATAATGGTGGGCGAGATCAGGGACCTCGAGACCGCCAATATTGCAATTCATGCAGCGCTTACGGGGCACCTCCTGTTCAGCACCTTACATACAAACGATGCGCCCGGAGCCATTGCAAGGCTCATGGATATGGGTGTTGAGAATTATCTTGTCTCATCGACCCTGGTCGGCGTTATGGCACAGCGCCTTGTAAGGAAGATATGCCCGAAGTGCAAAAAGCCGTACGATGTTGAAAAGGATGTCGGGGACGGTATGGGACTAACCGGTATGACTGTGTACAGGGGGGCAGGATGCGGGTATTGTTCCAATACGGGTTACAGGGGAAGGGTGGGGATATTTGAAATCCTGCCCGTAAATGATGCCATGCGTGACATGATAATGAAGGACATGACGGTCCTGGAGCTGAAGGAAAAGGCCGTATCGCTGGGGATGAGGACATTGAGACAGGACGGTGTTGAAAAAATCAGGAAGGGTCTTACGACTGTTGACGAGGTCTTGAGGGTGACGCAGATTGGGTTGTGACATGCTGAAAAAGAACCAGGACGGATTTGCACTTATAATGACTATCTGGGTACTTGTCTTTCTTACCATTGCGGTGATGAGCTTTACACTTTCTTCGAGGTGGTCCCTTGCCAGTACGATGAATTTCAAGTATGAGACAGAGGCTTATTATCTTGCACTGACGGGGTATGACGAGGCTGTGAGATACCTGATGAATGATAATGATACCAGGAGAGATTTTATCGATGAAAATGGTGTTTTCCACGTTGACAGGGACCACGAGCCTTTAAACGGCGATACCCCTCTTTATAATGGAGACGTCAGCATGAAGATCAGCGATGAACAGGCAAGGATCAACATTAACAGGACCGGCCTGCAGACACTGAGAAAATTATTACGCTATGCCGGGGTGGAGTCCGACAGCGAAGATACGCTGGTCGACTGCCTGCTCGACTGGATTGATGCGGACGACGCTCATCGTCTTAATGGAGCCGAAGACGAGTATTACGAGGACTTCGGATATGTCGCAAAGAACCGGCCTCTTGATACTGTTGAGGAACTTTTGCTCGTCAAGGGGTATTCAAAAGAATTGTTGTACGGGTCGGACAGATACAATGCAATTTATCCCCTCATAACGACTTTCGGTGACGGATCATTTAATGTAAATACTGCGGGCAGAACCCTGATGGGCATTATGGGCGTCAGTGAAATAGATATGGAAAATGTCCTGAGATACAGGGATGTGGAAACAGGAGGACTTGCTTCGGTCCCGCCAAACATGAGAGCGCTTGGTTTCCGTACGACATATTCAAGATATCTGAGGGTGGAAGTTACCGCCCAGGCTGAAAAAAGCGGAATAAAGTATAAGATAACCGCTATCGTAAAGAGGATACCGTGGAAGAGCGGGTACAGGATAGAGACGGTATTCTGGAGAGAGAATGTCATATATTCTTGAGATCAGGATACTGAGGAACTGCGTAAGATTCAGAGTGGCCGGGAAGGGTCTGCGGGGGGCCGGGACCGTTGAAGAAAATGAGCTGCAAACGGTGTTCAGTGAAAGAAACAGGGAAGTCATTGTCGGCACTTTAAATGACATGAAAGAGAAATACCGGCTAAGACATGCAGAAGTATACCTCCCATTTTTTATGTGCCTCTCAAATATACTCGATCTTCCGTTTACGAAAAAGACCGATATCGGTGATGCACTGGTCTTTCAGCTCGAAGATGTTCTTCCGCTCCCGCTTGAGGAATATGTATATGATTTCAATATCATTGCGAAAGACAGGACATCATCAAAAGTGCTTGCGCTCTGCGTCAGAAAGGATATTGTTACGGACATTTCCGATATGATCGCTTCCGCCGGACTGACAGTGGCATCCGTCAGGTGCGGTTTTATGGGCGACCTTTCGGCCGTATACGGCGGCAGGAAGAAACAGAGTTTCCTGTTCGTAAATATTGAGGCCGGGGATATTTATATGGCTGTTGTCAGGGGAGGAACCTGCATAGCGCTTAAACATCCCGGTAATGCCGACCGCCTGGGCTCCGAGATTGAGAGTATCAGGGATATCCATGATATAAGGGACGTGTTTTTAACCGGTGACGTTACGGACAGCATCAGGACCGACACAGGTGTTTCGTCGATAAACGTACAGGACGGGGCCCGAAGGATTATTATCAATTCGCCTTTTGTCTTCGAATTTCTGAAGCCCGGGACGGGGTTTAATTACAGATACAGCTTTTGGAGGTTTGCTGCCGTAGCAGCGGCCGTGTCGGCCATTATGATAATTGCGGGATATTTTATCCCTGTCTATCGTGATTACTCGGCGCTGAACAATGTTAATACCAGGATCATGGATATAAAGAAGGAGGCATCCGGGCTCATTACAAAGAGAAAAGAGCTCGACATGGCAGTGAAAAGATTGAAATTTCTCCGGGGGAAACAGGCCCGAAGGACCCTTGATCTGAATATCATGTCGGAGATAAGCCGCATTCTTCCGAAAGACGCATGGGTTATAAGTTTTAATGTGGATGAGAAGGGTTTTATAGAGCTGAAGGGTTTTTCAGACAACCCGTCGGAAGTCGTGGAAAAACTGGAGCAATCGAAGATGTTCAGGAATGTCGGATTTTCAGCTCCGATCATAAAGGCCGGCGGTAATACGAGGTATTCCGTCAAAATGGAGCTTGAGACATGAGGAAGCCACTTATAGCTCTTTTGTTTATACTTGCGGCGATATTGTTGTACTCGGTTGTATTCACCCCGTTGAACGAGTGGCATGACGGGGTTGTTGAAAGATTGAAGGTCAAGTCGGAAACTCTCGGCAGGTACAGGAGCTTTCTGAGTTCAGCTTCGGAAACGGAAGAAAAGATAAAAACTGTAAATGCGGAATTGAAAAAAAATGACATTTCACTGATAGATTCTGCAAATGATGCAATTGCCGTTGCAAAGCTTAACAGTTACCTTCAGGACGTTCTTGAGAGATCCGGCATGGAAGTTATCTCTATAAAACCTTATAATGTGGTAAAATACAAATTGTTTGCCGGTTTTCCGATTCAGATAACTGCTACGGCCGACATAAAACAGGTAAGGGATTTCCTGCAGGAAATTTCAGAGGGCAAGTACCTTGTATCTGTTGATACGATAAATATCAGGGTGATTAATTTCAGGAAACCGGACAAACTCAGGGTCAGGGTACTGGTTTCCGGGTACAGGAAAATATGATTAAGAGGTCTGTGCTCTTTTTGATTCCTGTTCTGCTTATGCTGTTTTCGTTATGGTATTTTATCCGTGCCCTGTCATACGAGCCGTCGCTGTACAATAAGGCGGAGGTGAAAAGAAGTCATGAAGATAAAAATGTAATGGCTGCATCAGCCGGTAAGAAGGCAGGTTATAAAGGAATAGTATCCGGGAATATTTTTCACCCGGACAGGACATATGCGGAATCATCTGCTGAACCCCGGGGGCATGATGAAAATATTTTACAGCAGCAAATGCCTGCCTTTGTGCTAAAAGGTATTATACGGAAACCCGATGGTGAATTCATTGCTTACATATCGCAGAGTGGCGGCAGGCCAAGGCCTCTGCATGTTGGTGACAGGTTTGAGAATATGAAGGTGATGGATATAGACAGGATGGATGTCAGGATCAACTGGAACGGTACCGATGTGAGGTTGAATCTCGGGAAGATTAAATCCGAAGGTGTAAAGAGATAGAAATGTTGAGAATCCTTGTAACGATGATGGTGACCGTATCGCTGCTTTCCTGTGCGGGCGCGCAGACCGTGAAAAAAGAGAAAAAGCCGCCGCTGAAGAAGATGATCCGGGAGCTGATTCTGCCCGAAAAGATTGCAGAAAAAAAGGTTCCTGCCAGGGGAGCTGCGGGCAAGAGTAAACCCAGGCCTGTGGTTATCGAACAGGAGGCTGCGGGCAAATACGTAATCCTGAATTTTGAAGATGCAGACATAAGAACGGTCATCGAGACGATGGGGGATCTTCTGAATATCAATTATATACTCTCTCCCGGTGTCAGCGGCAAGGTAACAATACAGTCCTATAAGAAATTTCCTGTAAAGGATCTTTTCAGCATATTTCAGTCCATACTCGAGATGAACGGGCTGACTGCGATCAGAAAGAGGGATTTCTATACTATTATCCCCATCGAAAGCGCCAAGCAGCAGCCTCTCGATATTGAAAAGGGAAAAGAGGTGAAGTTGCGGCTCGATTCAGGCTTCATAACGCAGATTGTACCCCTTGAGTTTGTCAAGGCTTCCGATGCCGCCAATCTTCTCAGGGGCCTTATGCCGAGAGGTACGGACCTGATTGTTTATGAGCCTACGAACCTGCTTATAGTTACAGCCAGGCCCGAGGGGCTTCTGAAGTTCATGAAGATACTCGATGCCATCGACATCGCTCCGTCGGACAGGGATAATGTGAGGACCTTTGTGTATTATGTGGAAAACGGGGAGGCCAAGAATCTTGCACGCATCCTGAAGGATATCTATACTCATGATAAAAAAGGAAAGAGGGTTTTCGTGGCGCGTTCGGTAAGGATTACGGGAAAAAAGGCCCGGGTCAGGCCTGTTATACCGCGGGTGGTCGGAGGTACGGCGGGCGAGGTTGAAGGAGATGTTACCATAACTGCATACGATGACATCAATGCGCTGATAATAAAGTCTTCGCCTGCGGCATACCTGGCCATGCTCGAGACGATCAAGAAGCTTGATATTCCGCCCAGACAGGTATTGATAGAGGTTATGGTGGCGGAGGTAACGCTCAATGACGATGAGAGGCTTGGCCTTGAATGGCTTTTGAGGTCCGGCGGCAAGCCCACGGTTATAACAGGATATACCCCTTCATCACTCGATGTCAACACCGCCGCAACCGGTGCGCCGACCGCTAACTACTTCGGCTATGTAATAAATCCGTCAAAGTTCGTGTCCATGATCAACATGTTTGCAAGTTATGGAAAAGTAAATGTTCTCTCAAGCCCTCACATTCTTGCACTCGATAACAAGGAGGCAAAGATAGAGGTCGGAGAGGAGATCCCGATAGCGACGGGTCTCAATACCACAACAAGCGGAAACACAACCGGGACGACACTTGTGTCCAGCGGCCAGATACAGTACAGGACGGCCGGCGTAATTCTTACTGTCACACCGCATATCAGTGAAAATGGCATGGTGACACTGAAGATATCTCAGGAGTTCAGCGGACCGGGTGAATCTACCGAGATTGCGGGACAGAAGTTCCCTTCATTTTTTACACGGAAGGCCCAGACAACGGGCATAGTCCAGGACGGGCATACACTTGTTATCGGGGGGCTTATCTCGGAAAACAAGAGTACAACGAGATCTGGCCTGCCCATCCTGAGCAGGATACCGATATTGGGTTATCTGTTTGGTTCAACGTCGATTACCACACGCAGGACGGAACTCCTCGTCATGGTGACCCCGCATGTCATCAGGAACCAGGACGAGGCGGATGAACTGTCGAGAGAGTTTCAGGACAAGGTGAGGACCATCAAGAAACGGCTGAGCCGGTCCGATCTTGTGAAAAAGTCTGAAGAAGCTCAATAAAAAGCCGGCCGGCCTGCAAGCTCAATGGCTCAGCGGCAGAGAAAGAAAAGGCTTTTCGGCCACGGACTGACACAGACTGAAGAAAAGGCCGAAGGCATATTCAGCCGCGGATTTATGCGGATAAGCGCAGATAGGAAATTAAAAGTCATTTAAGTCCGTGTAATCTGCGGATATCTGTGGCAGAATAATTTTCTTTTTTTCTGTGGTTATGGTTATATTAATTGCAGAAATATCGAAAAAATCAACAGGTGGGAGAAAGGAGGTTAATTACATATGCTTTCTGACAGAGTATCTGCTATAAAACCGTCCCCGACCCTGGCTATGAATACCAGGGCTAAGGAAATGAAGGCCTCCGGTGTGGATGTTATCAGTTTCGGTGTCGGGGAGCCGGATTTCGATACACCGGAAAATATAAAGGAAGCCGCAATAAAGGCCATCAGGGACGGATTTACGAAATATACGCCGGTTGACGGAATTCCGCCCCTTAAAGAGGCTATTGCGGACAAGCTCAGGGCTGATAACTCGGTGGAATACAGACCGGAAGAAATAATAGTTTCCTGCGGTGCCAAACACAGTCTCTACAATATTGCACAGGCCCTGTTCAACAGGGGGGACGAGGTTATCATCCCTGCTCCCTACTGGGTGTCTTATCCGGCACAGGTATTGCTGAATGACGCAAAACCTGTGTTTGTAGAGACGCATGAAGAAGATTCATTCATGCTAAGGCCGGAAGAGCTTGAGAAACATATAACCGGCAGGACCAGGGCGCTTATACTGAATTATCCTTCAAATCCCACAGGGCTTACCTATAACAGGGCTGCACTTGAAGCCATTGCCGGGCTGGCGCTCAGGCATGATTTTTATATCATATCCGATGAGATCTATGAGAAGATCCTGTATGACGGGGCGGGTCATATATGCTTTCCCTCACTTGGAGCGGATATAAGACAGAAAACCATTCTTGTCAATGGGCTTTCGAAATCACATGCAATGACGGGATGGCGCATAGGTTATGCCGCCGGTCCGTCCGGTATCATAAAGGCCATGTCGAAGATACAGGGACAGTCGACTTCAAACCCGTCTTCCATTTCCCAGGCGGCGGCAGTCGAGGCCCTGAGGGGTCCGCAGGATTTCATCTCCGGGATGGTGAGTGAATTCGACAAAAGGAGAAGATATATAATCGATGAACTGAACAGTATTGAAGGCATATCATGCATAGTGCCGGATGGGGCATTCTATGCCTTCCCCGGGATCACCGGTCTTCTGGGAAAGACATACAACGGCAGGAAAGTGGATGATTCATCCGGGCTCTCCTTATATCTTCTTGAAGAGGCTCATATTGCCCTGGTCCCGGGTATTGCATTCGGGGCTGAAGGTTATATCAGGATGTCGTATGCTACTTCCATGGATAATATCCGGGAGGGCATAAAGAGATTAAAGACTGCAGTAGCCGGAGCCGAATGAACGGAATGATCTGCAGCGATCACTGCCATGGGTTTTAGATCGGGATATGTAAGTATCGTCGGGAGACCGAATGTCGGCAAGTCGACGCTCCTCAACACTTTAATCGGACAGAAGATAGCGATTGTATCTCCAAAGGCACAGACCACACGTAATACTATAATGGGGATAAAGAACTTGCCCGACTCCCAGATAATCTTTATGGATACACCGGGTATCCACAGGCCGTTGCACAAGCTTGGCGAAATGATGGTAAAAAGCGCCATAAAAAGCGTTGAGAATATGGATCTGATTGTTTATGTTGTTTTGCCCGTATTACCCGACCGCAGGGAAAAAGATTCCATAAAAAAAGTCATTGGTAAAGGGACGAGGTGCATACTGGCCGTCAACAAGATCGATACCGTCAAGAAAGACGCCCTGCTTCCGGTAATCGCTAAATATGCCGGCATGTTTTCATTTGACGGGATAGTGCCTTTATCGGCAATAACCGGCAGTGGGGTGGATGTACTGATAATGGAGATTAAAAAGTATCTGCCGGAAGGCCCCGGACTTTATCCCGATGATATGGCAACCGATCAGGTTGAGCGCTTTCTGCTGTCGGAGATTATCAGGGAAAAGGCGATATTGAATACAAGGGATGAAATTCCCCATTCCGTTGCCGTCGAGGTTATTCGCTGGGATGAATCCTCTGCGGATAATATGATCAGGGCGGATGCAAATATATATGTTGAAAGAGAAAGCCAAAAGGGTATAATAATAGGTAAAAGGGGCCGGATGTTGAAGAAGATCGGCTCCGAGGCGCGTATGGAGATCGAAGATGCCCTTGGTATCAAATTCTTTTTATCGTTATGGGTAAAGGTTAAAAAGGACTGGCGTGAGAACCCATCCTTTCTTGAAGAGATGGGTATTAAGTAAGTGATTAACATGATCCCGGTAAATTGATATGCTCGTTCAGATGAAGGTAGAAGGCCTGCTTTTTGACCCGAGGAGCAGTATGTACATATTACTGCTCAAGGAGATGGGGGGTGCAAGGAACCTGCCGATATGGATAGGCAAGCCTGAGGCGGACTCTATTGCGCTTGCACTTGGAAGGGTTGTGACTCCCAGACCGCTTACACATGATCTTATAAAGAATATCTTCGACGGACTTTCCGTCAGGATGTCGAGGGTTGTTATTACAGAAATGGTTGACAACACCTACTATGCGCTTATTCATATTGATACAGGCAAACAGGAGGTACCGATAGATTCGAGGCCGAGCGATGCCGTAGGCGTTGCCCTGAGACTTAATGTCCCGATATATGTAGAGGAAGATATGCTCGAGATCAAAAAGACGGACGAACTGGAGGAATGGCTGAAGAACCTTAAACCCGAAGATTTCGGCAATATCATGTGATGCTTCATAGAACTGAAGGTGTTGTATTAAGGACAAGGGATTACGGTGAAGCAGACCTGATAGTAAGCTTCCTTACCAGGGATTTCGGGATTATCCATACATTTGCCAGGAGTCCCCGCAAGACAAAGAGCCGTTTCGGCAGCAGCCTCGAACCTCTTTCATATGTAAAGTTGTCATTCTGGGGCAAGGAAAACGCCCGGTTGCCGAGGCTCACACAGTCCGACATAATTAAAAGTTTTCAGAAACTAAGGGAATCGGTCGACTGTTTTTTAAGGGTTTCCGAACTGCTGAAGGTTATATTGATCTGTTCCCCCGAGAGGGATGTATCATATAACATGTTTGTTTTTTTGTTAAGGGCGCTTAGTGAGTTCGAATCAGGATGCCTGAATCCTCTGATAATGCTGTCCATAAAGATTAAACTCCTGAAAATAACCGGATTCGCCCCAAGACTTGCCGGCTGTGCAAGATGCGGCGCTTCGGGTATGAACTTCCATTTCAGTGACGGTGCGGTATTATGCAATAAATGCGGTCATACATTGGGCCGGACCCAAAGCCTTTCTCCCGGTTGCATAAGGCTTTATGACTGCCTTTCCAGATGGACTATCGAAAAGATATACAGGGTCAAAACAGATGACGGTCTTATCGGGGAGTTGACCTCTGTAATAGATTCTCATGTAAAGTATTACATATCGGGAGAAAGCAGGCAGGCAGGCGGGCAAGCCGGTTAACTGCGTTTATCGAGTTTATAGCGTTTATCGAGTTTATAGCGTTTATCGAGTTTATAGCGTTTATCGAGTTTATAGCGTTTATCGAGTTTATAGCGTTTATCGAGTTTATAGCGTTTATCGAGTTTATAGCGTTTATAGCGTTTATTGCGTTTATATAATTGTGAAAGGGGAAAGGCTATGGGTGTTAACAGGTACAATCCTATTAAGGATCTGATGAGCCTGCAGGAAATGGTCGACAAGCTGTTCGATGACATTGTGGATATGGATGAATGTGAAGATGTCCGTCATAATATATGGACCCCGAGGGTTGATATATTTGAGACTGTTGAAGAATTCGTTGTCAAAGCCGAACTGCCGGAAGTAATGAAAGAAGATATTGAAATAAAGGTAGAGGAAAAGGACCTGACCATAAAGGGAGAGAGAAAGTTCCGGAAAGACGCCGATACTAATAATTTTCACAGGGTTGAGAGAAAATACGGTTTTTTCAGAAGATCATTCAGGCTGCCTTCTTCTATTGACCGGAACAGTGTGGACGCTGATCTGAAGGATGGAATACTCAGGATCGCCCTTCGTAAAAAGATGGAAAACAGGCCGGTACGCATAGAGATTGAGTAGGATATGATAAGTTCCAGATGGGGATATATTCTCGACAAACCCCTTGCATCCATCGCCCGCAGGATAAAGGTTTCACCGAATCTTCTTTCTGCGTCAGGCTTTGTTATAACCGTTGCCGCAGCATCCCTCATACCTTACAGCCTGGTTGCCGGCGGAATTCTGGTGACAATTGGAGGTTGTTTTGACGTTCTGGATGGTGTTGTTGCACGGGTAAATGGAAAGACATCCAAATTCGGTGCATTTCTTGATTCGGTATTAGACAGGTTTTCCGATGCTTTTATATTTTTTGCCATAGCGCTTTATTTCCATATGGCGGAAGACGATCTGAATGCCCTTGCCGCAATATTCGGATTGTTCGGGGCCTTTGGTGTCAGCTATGCAAGGGCAAAGGCCGAGGGGCTCGGTTATGAATGCCGTGTCGGGCTCATGGAAAGGCCCGAACGCATTATACTGCTCGCTTCAGGATGTATAATTAACATACTACTTGTTCCGGCCTTGTGGATTGTAATGTTCGGAAGTTATATCACTATAGTTCAGCGAATATTACACGTGAGAAAATCAGTTGCCGGATCAGCCTGACCTACCGGCAAGCCGCGTTTGTTGCGTTCATGGCGTTTATTGGGTTTGTTGGGTTTATTGGGTTTATATAACCTCTTACCCCTTACCGCTTGGGTACACAGACAAGCCCCGACTTTGTCGGGACAAGCCTGCAAGAACCATAAATTTTTCCAAAGTACTTGACAATGACATCTTTTTGGTGAGATAATTAACATGAATAAGTATTAAGCCTTTCTCCTGACATACGTATGTTAGAGAAAAGTTAAGCGGTTTGTATTTTTTTCGTTCGGAAGGGGAGAGTATTTATCATGGTTATGAGAAACTCTGAATAAGGAGGGGACGAAATGGAGTATAACAGAAGTATGAGGATTGCCGCACATATTGTTTTTTTCTTTGTTACTGTCTTTTTCCTGGTGCCCCCGTCTTTTGCCGCGGATGTGAAAGCCATCGGCGAAGCGATTCCTGACGGCTATATAGAGACCAGTTCAGGTTCCGGCCACTGGATAAAAGTGGCTGATGCAATGCCGGTGATTTCCGGAACGGTCCACAATTACAAGACCGTTGACTCCGGTCTTTCATTGATATTGAATGACGGGACAAAGATCGAGGCCTCTGAAAATACCGATTTCACTGTTTCGGGAAATTCAGGTGGATACCCGGTAGGGTTGACTAAAGGAGCCATTACCTTCAGTGTCCCGGTAGGCTCGTCACTTGTAATTAAAACACAGGATTACGAGATAAGCGCTGATAATAGTTCGGGGAGCGGCAGTAGTGCGATAATCGGTTCGGTATCCAGTGATGGTAAAGAGACCGTTGTTAAAAGTCTGCAGGGGGATATCAACCTGAAATCCGCAGATGGAAGCAGAGAAACGGTGCTTGCTTCCGGTGAGAGCTATAAATCAGCTGCCAAAGAGGATAATTCAAAGAAGAAGGCGGCGGCAGCGGTTGGTAAGACGCAGTCATCAGGAGAAGTTGCAGCTATGACAGCGCAACATGGCGGTATGTCAGTGCGCAGCAAGGTTTTGCTCTTCGGCCTCGGGTTGGGTGCAGCAGCTGCAATTATTCTCGCAGCCAGCTCCGGAGGTGGCAAGACTGCAAGCCCTTCCGGCCTGTAATGGTCCCTCCATATACAGGGTGGATTTTTTCTTTCCGCGAGAGGGGACTTTTCCGCGGGACATGGAAACAGCGGGGAATGAACCCCTTCAGGATTTAGTTCAACAGTCCGTCACTGAAATCCAAAAGGGCAAACGGCTGACCCGGTCGTTCGGCTCTCCCCGGAAAACCGGATATGTCCCTGATGCCGAAGGCCTGATCGGAAAGAAAATATTTCTAAGGATTTGTCAACTCCATCCGGGAAGTTGTTAATGTAGAAGGTGTATCGCTTGAAGGAGGATTTTTCTGCGTGCAGGACAGGGAAGGCGAGGAGAAAAATAGCGGCTCAAGTCTCGTACCGGTCAACACGCAGGAGGCGCTGCCTGCCGAGATAGTAAGGTCTTATATTGACGCCGGTGAAGAAGAGGTGCACATAAGGGACTATCTTGAAGTCCTTATGAGGAGAAAGTGGATAGTCATTGTCTTTCTTGTCATCGTTGTTGCAACGGTTACTCTCGGCAGTTTCCTCATGAAACCCGTCTATCTCGCGACCTCTACACTGAGGATAGACAGGAAAAACCCGAATGTCCTTGACTTCAAGGATGTACAGCAGATCGACAGGATCGGGGACGACTACTACCAGACCCAGTACAAGGTGCTCCAGAGCAGGACCCTTGCAAAGAGGGTGATAAAGAGACTTTCCCTCTTCAAAAACCCGGACATTATCGGTAAAGATATCAGGACGGATTCCCTGCCTGCTTCCTTTGAAGAAACCGGCAAGGGTTTCAGGAGTTCTGTTATAGATAAATTTCTCGACCATCTCAAGGTATCTCCGGTCAGGAAATCGCAGCTTGTTGAGGTCGGCTTCATGTCTCACAGCCCCGCACTTGCGGCTACCGTGGCAAACACAATAGCAGATGAATATATCGAATTCAATCTCGACAGCAGGCTCGATGCGTCGGTGCAGGCAAGGAAGTGGCTTGAGAAGCAGATAGAAAACCTCCGTGCAAAGCTTGAGGTCTCCGAAGAGAGGCTTAACAGTTACATAGAAAAAAGTGACATAATATTGTTCAATCAGGAGAAGGACTACCGGACGCTTCTGATACAGAAGCTTGCCGAACTTTCGACGGAGCTCGGGGCCGCCACTGCAGACAGGATATCAAAGGAATCACTGTATAACCAGATAAAGGAGTCGGGCGCAAATAACAGTGTTGTACTTAATAGTAGCCTCATCCAGTCCCTTAAAGTGAGGTACGAAAAGCTCGAATCAGAGTATTCAAAGATGCTCAATCAATACAAACCGGGATATTCCAGGATGCTCAGCCTGAAAAAACAGATGGACAACCTGAAGGCAAATATCGATTCGGAGACAAAAAGGATAATCAGTTCCATTGAGTCGGATTACGGGACTGCGCTTAAAAGGGAATCGTATCTTTCGGCAAATCTGAAAAAGGCAAGAAAGGAAGTCATGAATGTCCAGAAGAAGATGATTCAGTACCAGATACTGAAGCGTGAAGTCGACTCCAACAGGCAACTCTATAATAATCTCCTCCAGAGGCTCAAGGAGGTCGGGGTCAGCGCCACCCTGTCGGCAAGCAACATCCAGGTGCTTGACCGGGCCGAGTCGCCACTCAGGCCGTACAGGCCAAGAAAGACCCTCAATATAGTGCTTTCGCTGATAGTCGGGCTGTTCGGAGGTGTTTTTCTTGCCTTCTTCATCGAATACTTCGACAACAGTGTCAAATCCGTGGATGAGGTCGAAAAGAAGTATCTCCTGCCCGTACTTGGCGTCATTCCCCTGACCGAACAGGATGACGGAACGCATCTGATGATAGATCCCGCCGACAGGGGCTCCCTTGCGGAGGCATTTCGTTCTCTGGGGACCTATATACAGTTGTCAAGCGCATCGAGACCGCCCCGGACCATAATGGTTACGAGCTCAATGGAATCCGAAGGAAAGAGCACCGTTGCCGTCAATACCGCCCTGAGTTCTATGACGTACATGGGCAATGGGATACTTGTTGATGCGGACCTCAGGAAACCGTCCGTTCACAAGTTCTTCGATGTGGATAACTCCGCCGGACTTTCTTCCTTTCTTTCGGGACTTAAAGGTTTAGATGAAATAGTGCAGAAATCGAAATATCTGGGACTCGATGTAATTACGTCGGGGCCTATACCCCCCAACCCGTCGGAACTGCTCAGTTCTGCAGAGATGAAGGGATTTCTGGATGACTTGTCAACAAGGTATGATTTTGTGATAATAGATTCTCCTCCGGTGCTGGGACTTTCCGACAGCCCTGTCATGAGTACAATGTCCGACGGGGTCATAGTAGTCGTATCTGCCGGCAGGACGTCCGGCGAGGCACTGGTACAGACAAAAAAGATCCTCCTCGGGGTCCATTCAAAGATTCTCGGTGTAGTTCTTAACAGGGTCAAATACAGGGCGCAGTATGGTTACTATTCATACTATTACCACAACTACAGATATGCGGCCAGTCGAAAAAAGACCGGGATTTCATAAGCCTGCTGCGGCAATATCAATAGTTTTTTCATTAGTTATTGCATATCTGCTGGTCGCTCCGCTCTTCGGGAGATATTACGCCGGGAACCTGAAGGGCGTGACGCGTTCTTCACTCAGAAAAGCTGATGCAATCGATTTCGGCAATTATAAATATCCCTACTATCTCGCTCTCGACAGCCTCTTCAGCATAGTGAGATATAATCCTGAAAGGGCGGCTCTGCTTTTCAGAAAGGGGCTTGGAAGATATCCCCTTCACCAGTTTTCATGGTACGGTCTTGCGAGGGCATATTATGCGATGGGTATGACGGACAGGGGCGATATGCTTTTCGATGCTATTTACAGGTCGATAACGTATGACAGCAGGCTTGCATGGGATTCGGGCATATTTCTGTTCACAAAGGGTGACAAAAAGAGGGGAGCGATGTTTCTCGGTAAATATCTCGCCCTTAATCCCGGAGATTTAGGCAAGGTGCTCGACATCTGCTACCAGTTGGGCCTGGAAACGGATGATATACTTTACAGCCTGCTCGGCAACAGGCCTGCTGCTTATGACCCTCTGCTGAACTATCTTGCGGGCAGAAAGAGGCTTGACGACATTGAGAAGGTCTGGAATACAGTCAAACACGCCGCAATCAACAACAAAACCAAACTCAATATATGTAACGCATCCATTAACGGCGGCAGGTACGGGTTTGCCCGCAGCATATGGAACGACCTGTCCGTTCGAAAAGGCAATACCATGCTGATAAAAAACGGCAACTTCGAGTTCAGTATAATGAACGGATGTTACGGGTGGATAAAGGGAAAGACGGCAGGCATGAAAACGGGCACGGACGAGGATATCAACGTATCCGGCATGAAATCTTTCAGTGTCGGGTTTGACGGGGCACATAATCCGGGAGTGTCTGTCCTGAGACAGGTTGTCCCGCTTGAAGCGGGGGGCGGTTACGGCCTCACGGCATATATAAAGACCGAAGACATCACCACTACAAACGGCCTGTATTTCTATATAAGCGGTTTCAAGTGCAGAATGAGACCGGTCAGGTCGGAGATATTTACCGGAACAGTCCCCTGGACACGGGTGGGGATAGGATTTGATGTCCCGGAAGGATGCAGCGCCGTTACCGTATCGTTAAGACGCGACAGATCCCGGAAATTCAATAATAAGATAGGCGGAAGCGCCTGGATCGACAACGTGGAGATGGAAAAGACCGGACCCCGGACGTCGGACATAGGACGTCGGACATAGGACATAGGACATCGGACATAGGACATCGGACATAGGACATAGGACGTCGGACTATACATGATTAAATCATACGGACTTGCATCGATACTAATTCTTGCCTCGCTCTTCTTCGGAAGCGTCGAGGCATGGTCGTTTGCGGTTGTGGGCATACTTGTCGTCATCCTCTTCAATATCGTGCTGATAAAAGGCCGTAGCCTGGAAGGGGGGGGTATCTCCCTTGCAGGCCGAAGCCTGTACGCCGCAGTCCTGGCCTTTTCGTGTTTTGTCGTTATCCAGATGATACCGCTTCCGGCATTTCTTATTAAGATCATCTCTCCCGTACAATACTCCGCCCTTGATTTGCTTTCGATAAAGGGTTTCAGCAGTATCAGCATATATCCGTATGCCACACTGCATGCCTTTGTCCGGATGATTATATACATAATGCTCTTCATGGTGGCGGCCTCTCTTGCCGGTGACAGGGACGCAATGTTTGCCTTCCTGAAGGCCATAGTCATCTTCGGTTTTCTCCTCTCGATCTTTGCGCTTGTTCAGAAGGCGGCGTGGAACGGAAAGATTTACTGGTTCAGGGAGCTTACGCATGGCGGCACACCCTTCGGCCCGTTCGTAAACAGGAACCATTTTGCAGGATTCATGGGGATGCTAGTGCCGTTCGGCCTTGCCCTCGGACTGCATACGCGTAACAGGGCAAAGGCCTTTCTGTATATCTTCTATTCGGTTATAATGAGCTTTGCCCTGTTCTATTCATTATCGAGGGGTGGGGTCTTAAGCCTGATAGTCTCGGCTTCGCTCTTTATGGCGGTGATAATAGTCAGGAGCGCTACGACCGGTACGAGGGTAGTTGCGGGAATATTCGTCCTCCTCCTGATGTCGTACCTGCTCTATTTCGGGATAAGTCCGCTGATAGAGAGGTTTGCGTATACGGATATTTCATTTAATCAGAGGGCCGGTATCTGGAAGGCGATGCTCGGTGTTGCGCATGATTTCTTTGTTGCGGGTTCGGGTCTCGGGACGTTTCCCGATATCTCCCCCATGTACCACCCCGCCGGTGTAAACATATATTACGACCATGCGCATAACGACTATCTGGAATTTTTCACCGACACGGGCATAACGGGTTCGGTCATCTTTATTGCATTTATCTTTGTTTATTTCAGGAATGTCCTGAGATCCGGATGGTGGAACAGCAGGGACTTCTATTTTGTCCTCGCCGGACTTGTATCCATAATATCGATAGCCGTTCACAGCACAGTGGACTTTAACCTGCACATTCCCTCAAATGCCATGCTCCTTTCAGTTATAATGGGAATGGTATATGGAATGGCGAGTAAGACGGCTCAACGTTATGGCAGCCGGCAAGGGGGGAGGCGGCGTTTGTTGAGTTTATAGCGTTTATTGCGTTCATATAATGGGGTAAGGGGTGATAGGTAATGGGCGAGAGGTAAGGGGCTATGGGGCAAGGATAACCGGTTTGTTTCTTTAACCTACAACCTTTTACTGCCCGGGTTCACGGGCAGGCCGGCAACACTTTTAATGTATAATTATCGTTATTATTATGAATAATTTTATCGACATACACTGCCACATCCTGCCGGGGCTTGACGACGGGGCCGGAGACATCGGGGAGTCCGTCGAGATGCTGAAGATCGCAGAAGATGACGGTATATCCGTGGTCGTGGCAACCCCGCATATGGGGGGTGGTATATACGATACCCGGATAGACGACATATCCAGGGCTGCCGGGATGTTGAGGCAGAGGACAGGGACTCCCGAGTTATTAATCGGCGCGGACGTAATGATATCACCGGGCCTTATTGATAATCTGAAGAACGGGAAGGTGCCGCTCATAAACAACGGGCGATACCTCCTTCTCGAGTTCCCTGTATTCAGTATTCCCCCGGTGGATTACCTGTCCAACCTCTTCGACGGGCTTGAATATATCAATGTATCTCCCGTCATAACCCATCCGGAGAGGAATGCGATATTTTCACGCAACATGTCCCTGCTGAGGCATCTGGTTGATGCGGGGGCATCGGTACAGGTAACCGCCATGAGCGTAACCGGGGGGTTTGGAAGAACGGTAAAGAGAGTCACTAAAGAGTTATTCAAACGCGGTCTGGTACACGCTGTTGCAACCGATGCGCATAATACAAAGAGAAGGCCTCCTGTACTCTCGAAGGCTTACCTGAAGGTAAAGAAGGACTTCGGCGAAGATACGGCTGAAAGGGTATTCATCACCAACCCCCGCAAAATACTCAACGGAGATGACATAGACACATAGAACGTCAGTCAGCCGGCCTGCCCGCTGCCTTTTGCCTTTAATGCTATGCGCTCTGCAATTAAAGCCTGCCCCCTGCCGGCTTGCCCGCCTGCCAGCCAGCCAGCCTGCCCCCTGCCTGCCCCCCTGCCGGCTTGTATCATAATTCCGCAGGCTATTGAAAAACTCCTTAATTGTCACCCTGAACTTGTTTCAGGGTCTCGTGCCTCATTATTTTTATTAGATTCTGAATCAAGTTCAGAATGACAGTAAGGGTTTTTTCATATCTGGTACTACCGGCTTTTGTGTGTGCCGTTACGCCAGCCGGCCTGCCCCCTGCCGGTCTGCCAGCTTGCCAACCTGCTCACCTGCTCGCCTCTTCGCCTGTTTAAAATAGAGCATTAACAACAGGTTCAGGTTTGTGCTATTATTTCTAAACATGGAACTTTCATCTAACAATATCCTCATAACCGGGGCCGCCGGCTTCATCGGTTTTCATCTCTGCAGGAAACTGCTGGAGGTTGGCGCCGTTGTCACGGGCATAGACAACATGAACGACTACTATGACGTCGGCCTGAAAAAGGCGCGCCTTGCCCTCATCGGTGATGAAGAAAACTTCTCGTTTAAAAAGCTCTCCATCGAGGACAGGGAAGGGATGGAGTTGCTTTTTAAGACGGAAAAGTTCGACTGTGTCGTAAACCTTGCCGCCCAGGCCGGGGTCAGGTACTCGCTCATTAATCCCTATGCCTATATAGACAGCAACATAAACGGCTTCATGAATATACTCGAGGGATGCAGGCATAGCGGAGTAAAGCACCTCGTCTTTGCCTCCTCGAGCTCGGTCTACGGCCTGAATACGGCGATGCCTTTCTCTGTCCATCACAATGTGGACCATCCCGTTTCACTCTACGCCGCTACAAAGAAGTCCAATGAGCTTATGGCTCATACATACAGCTACCTTTACCGGATACCGGTCACCGGCCTCAGGTTCTTTACTGTATACGGCCCGTGGGGCAGGCCGGACATGGCCTACTTCATGTTTACGAAGGCGATCATGGAAGGGATGCCCATAGATGTGTTCAATTACGGAAAGATGCAGAGGGACTTTACGTATATAGACGATATAGTCGGGGGCGTGGTAAAGGTCATCGGCAGGGTGCCCGAGCCCGATCCGGAATGGAGCGGCGACAGGCCCGATACCGCATCGAGCTGTGTACCATACAGGCTTTACAATATAGGCAACAACAACCCCGTTGATCTCATGGAATTCATAGGGACGATAGAGGATGCACTCGGGAAGAAGGCGAAGAAGAACATGCTTCCAATCCAGCCGGGCGATGTGCCCGCAACCTGTGCGGACATAGACGACCTTGTAAGGGATACAGGCTTCCGGCCGGCCACCCGGCTCAGGGAAGGGATAAAAAAATTCGTCGACTGGTACAGGGAATATTACGGGGTTATGTAAAATGCCAAACATTAATTCAGAGATATTCAGGGAATACGATGTCAGGGGGATTATGGGAAAAGACCTCTCCGGGGACATGTCCGTATCCCTCGGCAGGGCGTTCGGGACTTACCTGAAAAGGTCGATCCCCGCTGCGCAACGGGTGAGCGTTGGAAGAGATGTGCGACTCGGTTCCGGGGAACTGGCGGAAGGGTTGATCGAGGGCATTGTCGGCACGGGGCTCGATGTCTACGATCTGGGGATCTGCCCGACTCCGTTACAATATTTTTCCCTCTTCCATCTTGATCTCGACGGAGGAGTAATGGTCACGGGGAGCCATAACCCTCCCGAGTATAACGGCTTCAAGCTCAGCATAGGCAAAGATACGATATACGGCAGGTCCATACAGGAGCTGAAAAATCTCATCACCACAGGGGACTTACTGAAGGCCGCAGGGCGGGGCAGTACTGAGACGTACGATATTGTCGCTGAATATAAAAAATTCATGATGGACAGATTCTCTTATCTGTCCGGCGGGAAGTACAGGAGACTGAAGATCGTACTTGACGCGGGCAACGGGACCGCAGGTCTGGTTGCCCCCGGGATCCTGGCATCGGCGGGCTGTGATATTGTCCCACTTTACTGTGAACCGGACGGGAGATTTCCAAACCACCATCCTGATCCTACTGTGGTTGAGTTCCTGAATGACCTGAGAGAGACGACAAAACAGGAAAAGGCCGATATCGGGATCGGATACGACGGAGACGCAGACAGGATAGGTGTAATCGGTCCCTCCGGGAATATCATATGGGGAGACCATCTCATGATTATCCTGGCAAGGGACATACTTAAAAGACATGAAGGTGCAACCATCATCGGAGATGTCAAGTGTTCACAACTGCTGTTTGATGATATAATGAGGTCAGGCGGTAATCCCATAATGTGGAAAACGGGGCATTCCCTGGTCAAGAGCAAGATGAAAGAGGAGAATGCGCTCCTGGCGGGAGAGTTCAGCGGGCATATCTTCATTGCGGATAGATATTTCGGATATGACGATGCGATCTATGTTACCTTACGGCTGGCCGAGATCCTGAAATTGTCCGGCATGGGGATAGATGAGATGCTTGCCGGTATACCGGAGATGCATTATACCCCGGAGATACGTATGGACTGCCCTGACGACCTGAAGAAAGGTATAGTGGCGGAAGTGGCGGAACGTTTCAGGGCTTACGGGTTGAATGGTAATCCGGGGTTCGGAATAAAAGAGATAAACGATATCGACGGCATACGTATAGTATTTGACAGGGGATGGGCCCTTCTGAGGCCGAGCAATACACAGCCGGTTGTTGTTATGAGGGTGGAGGCGGAGGATGAAGACAGTCTGAGGCAATACAGGGCCTTGCTTGAGGGTGAGTATAACAGTGTCAGAGAGAAAATTCTCAAAAAAGGCACTGATCATTATTCATGAACCGGCCGCCATGCAGACGGCGGACATGGCTCAAATTCATCGACTAAACGGGAGAAGAAGCGCATTATTTAACAAGAGGTGGATTACAAATGAAGGCATTAATACTTGCGGGCGGATCGGGTACGAGGCTGTGGCCCCTGTCCCGAAAAAATTATCCAAAACAGTTCCTCATTCTTAACGACACAGCGTCTCTCCTTCAGCAGACGGCGCGGCGACTTTTAAACGTAGTATCTCCGGATGACCTTATCGTAATGACAAATGAACAGTACAGGTTCTACGTCGGGTCGGACCTGAAAGACATGGCCGGTGCTTCCGGAGATCAGCACGGCTTCCATATGGTACTCGAACCCGCAGGCAGGAACACGGCACCCGCAATAGCCCTCGGTATCAAGTATTGCCTGGAGAAGCTCGGATGCAGCGGTGATGAGATTGTTTTCGTATCTCCTTCGGATCATGTAATAAGGCCTGATGACAGGTTTGCCGAATACTTGCGCCTTGCGGAATCAGAAGCGGAAAAGGGATTCATTGTTACCTTCGGCATCAGGCCCGAAAGACCCGAGACGGGCTACGGTTACATAATGGCCGGAGAAGGGCATGAAATAAGCGCCGGGCAGTTGCCTGACCGGCCCGGCAGGGAATATTTCAGAGTGGAGAAGTTTGTTGAAAAACCGGACCATGAAACGGCTGTACGGTACCTCGATGAGGGAAATTACTACTGGAACTCCGGGATGTTTGCGTTCAGCATATCTACAATGGTAGAGGAGCTTGAAAAACATGCCCCTGCCATAAGCGAATTCCTCGGCATGAGCTACGAAGAGATGATAGCAGGCTTTGAAAAGATGCCGGCCGTATCAATAGACTATGCAGTCATGGAGAAGTCCGACAGGGTCGTGACTGCGCCTCTTGACATCTACTGGAATGACATAGGTTCCTGGGATTCCATATACGATGTGATGGATAAGGATGATAAAGGCAATGTAACGAAGGGTGATGTCCTGACCACGGGTACGGAGGGCTCACTGATACTGGGCAATAAGAGGCTTATAGCCGCAATAGGCATGGAGGATTGCCTCATAGTCGAGACGGACGATGCCATACTCATTTCAAAAAAGGGAGAGGCGCAGAAGGTTCGGGATATAGTACGGGAATTGAACAGGACCGAACGCAAAGAAGCGATAGAACATGTTACAACCTACCGTCCCTGGGGCAGTTACACCGTGCTTGAGGAAGGGCCGAGATACAAGATCAAGAGGATAGTAGTAAACACGGGCGAAAGGCTGAGCCTTCAGATGCATTGTCACCGTTCCGAGCACTGGGTAGTTGTCAGTGGCACAGCCCGGGTCACGATCGGGGAGAAAGAGATATTTATCCACGAGAATGAGTCCGCTTATGTGCCGAAATCGACACTGCACCGCCTTGAAAATCCGGGAAAAGTTCCGCTTGAAATCATCGAGGTGCAGAACGGTGAATACGTCGGTGAGGATGATATCGAGAGGTTCGACGACCGGTACGGAAGACACACTACGCCATGAACACCCCTCACCCATCGCCAGCCCGCTTGCCCGCTTTATTATGTTAAAATAAAACAGATATATTTAAAGGAGGTTACAGGATGGGCAGTACAACATTAAATAAACTGATAGAAGATTTCAGCCATCTGAAACTCGATGACAAAGAGTATGCAGTTGAAATTATAAAAAAACAACTTATCGAAGCTAAAAGAGATTCCATAGCAAAGAGGGCAAGGGAGGCAATGGCCAATCTGAAAAAGGGAAGGATTAAAAAAGGGACTGTGAAAGAATTATATAAGGATTTAGAGAGTGATTAAAATAACATGGGACCATGGATTTAACAGAGTTTACAAAAAGAAGGTAAAGAATGATCAAAAAGTTAAAGAACAAACGCTGGTCAAATTATTGACGGTTTCGTTAGATACAGGAGAATCTGAAGTGATCGCATTGTCTATCGAAACTGGTGCAGATTTAATTTTACTTGACGATTCTGAAGCAAGAGAGATAGCAAGATTATATGGATTTAAAATAACAGGAACCCTTGGCATACTGCTAAAAGCTAAGAAAGATGGAAAGATTAATTCTTTGAAAACGATACTGATGCAGTTAAAAGAGACAGGCTTTTGGATAGATGATGATTTACAATACAGATTATTGCATGAAGCAGGTGAATAAATATCAGACCCCTTTATAACCCGACCCAAACCCAATCAATCAACGAAACAAACCAAACAAACTAAATAAACGAACCTACCATGAACAAAAAGAAACAGGATAAAAAAGGCTTAGCCATCCCGAAAGCATTCGGGAAGGTCACAGAGATAAAGACAAATGCTTTAGTTTTAGACAGGATTAAAGGATAAAGAAGAGATTCCGGATCAAGTCCGGAATGACAAAAATGATAAATAATAAGACAGGCAATATTACGATTCGTTTTGTAACCTCGGTGCTCTCTGTGTCTCTGTGGTTAATGCCCTTATCCTGTCCGAAAAGAAAAAAGTCTTGTATGCTTTAAATCTGCGTCCATCTGCGCCTGCCCCGTTAAATTTTGAACCTATTTAACAGGGGAAAATCTGCGGCTCGCTCTGCCCTATGCAAATAGACGACCCTGACTTTGCCGGCTCATTGTATGACAGATAGTTAAGATTTAGGTTGTAATTGATATGGAGGTGAAGTACTAATGGGACTTGCAGTTAAAAAAATAAAGAAACATCCATATATCTCTATTAAAAAAGGTGTATGTGGAGGAGAACCTGTAATCACAGGGACAAGGATTAGCGTTAGCCTTATTATTGAAATGGATAGGGCAGGGCATTCAGTAGATGAGATAGTAGCCATGTATCCTCATATTACACATGCACAGGTTTATGATGCCCTCTCTTACTATTATGACCATAAAGAAGAAATTGACCGAATAATTGAAGAGAACAAGGAAGGGTACTGGATTGAGAAAACAGAAGGCGAGACTTGGAGAAAATAAAGCTCTATATAGATGAAGATCTCTCAGACCGCATAGCAGTTGCTTTAAGGAGTAAAGGATTCAATGTAGTTAGTGCTCATGAACTTGACATGAGAGGCAAAGCAGATAAAGAACAGTTAGCGTACGCAACAAAACATGGCCGGGTATTATTGCCAAGAAATGTAAAACACTTTGTAATTTTGCAGAGGGAATATTACGAGAAAGGCATGTCTCACAATGGAATAGTAGTAACAGATTATCTTCCTTTAAAGGAATTAAGCAGGAGGATAACAAATTTCCTTAATGTAAGACAAAGGGATGAAATAAAGAATTCCCTTGATTGGTTGCAGAATTATAAATAAAGTATAGATTACAAAAGAACCAAATCGTAATCTGCTTTTAAGGCTTGCAGGCCTTAGGTGAAATGTCAATATTGAAAGGTTGTCCCGAACTTAGAACACAGGACATAGGACGTCGGACATAGCCTGTCCGCCCCTCACTCCTCACCCCCTTGCCCTCCGCCTGTCCGGCGTATTATAATTTATTGTCAGCCTGTCCGCTTGAAGGCGTGTGGGCTTGCGTACTTTCCTTTTACGTCTAATTGATTTTTATATTGTGTTATAATTTAAGAAACAAGGGGGTTATCCATGTTGTTTGAATATACACAGAAGGCTTTAGAAAAGGCAGAATATAAAAAGTTGGATGATGGAACCTGGTTTGCTGAAATTCCGGGTTTTGAAGGTGTCTGGGCTAATGGTAAATCGGTTGAAGAATGCAGAAAAGAGCTTTTGGAAGTTCTTGATGAATGGTTAATTTTAAAACTCAGGGACCGGGACCCTGTTCCGGAGCTTGGAGGCATTGACTTGAATATAAAGGAAGTTACCGCTGCGTAAATGCCTTCTAATATTTCAAGGAAAGAATTAGTTAGAAAATTCAGATCACTGGGATATCTGGGCCCACTTTCAGGTAAAAGACATCAATTCATGATAAAAGGAAGAAAAAAGATTCGTATTCCCAATCCCCATGGAAGTGGAGACATTCATATAAGTTTGGTTAAAGAAATCCTCAGGCAGGCAAACATAAGTGACGAGGAATGGGATAAGGCTTAATGAGTGGTGTGAAGAAGAAAATTAGCACCGTCCCCTTTTCTTCTTTTCATAGACAGTATATTGAAATTTTTAGAGGAGGTAAGCCCCGATGTTGCCGGCGCTACCTTATTTATTCTTGAATATGAAAGAGGTTATGGAGATTATACTGAAGAAAGAAAAAAGATGTTTGATAAAAAAGACTTGCAAGAGATTATCAGGGAGATGAAAGGAAGAAATAGATAAATTTACTTAATGCTTCATCCCCGCCTTTCTCGCTCTTTTATAAACCCTATAAACCCGAATAACGCTATTAACGCCATGAACGCAACTAACCCGCTTGCTCGCTTGCCCATAGCCTTTTAATTCTTTAAAGTATTATAATACATTGTTTTTCAAGGGGGGATTTTACTGTCAACCCTGCAACATACAATACCCGTAACCGGATAAATTGCGACCGGAACTTGCCGGAGTTGTTCCGGAAGGGCGGTAGCCTGTCCGCCCTGCGCCATGCTCCATGCGAATAAGACGAGATAGACCGCAAGATACTTAATATTTAAGATCTGACTCCCGGAGATCTCTATTTTAGACAGGATTAACAGGATAAAAGAAAAGACAAGAATCCTGTTGTTAATCAGTCCATCCTGAAACATCCTGTCTAAAAAGAAAAAAGTCTTATATACTTTGAATCGCGGCTGGTAACGCTATGCCCTATGCTCTTAGCGCTATGCTTTTTGACAAACCGGAAAAATTACGTTTCCATAAGCATACATACTTCTTGAGGAGTTATGCATAGTATGCAACAACGTCCCCAAAGTACGTCCCAAGAGAACCTGCTATCAGGCTTGCTCGCTTGCAGGCTTGTGTAAAATGTGTAGACCTGACCCCTGGTACTCGCATGCGAATAAAGACAAATACCTGAATTTAGACAGGATTAACAGGATAAAGGAGAGAAAAGAGACAAAAATCCTGTTGTTAATCAGTTATCCTGAAACATCCTGTACATCCTGTCTAAGAAAACTCTTCGTGCCCTTCGTGCTCTTCGTGATGAGCAGTTTTTGACTTTAACGCTCTACCCCATGCTCTATGCTCTATGCGATTTAAACGCTTTGCGTCTATATGAAGGAAGAAAATGCTTAACACTTAACATCTGACCCCTATCAATCTCTTTAATTTTAGACAGGATTAACAGGATAAAGGAGAG
>BDTO01000029.1 GCA_002897855.1 bacterium BMS3Bbin05 | reverse complement strand
TCTCTTTCACCTCTAAATACTTTCTCGCCCGCGTTCCCACGGTTGATTACATGATAGTATGCTCCGGCATATTCTACTCTTAAGGGCCTTGCCATTGTGGATGTTATGTTATGCAAGGCTTATTATAAATGTCAATACTTAATATTTAAGATGTGACCCTCTTAAAGGGCCGCTCCCACACCATTGCCATTTATGACAGTTTGTGCTATCTTGATATTTGTATATTCTGATTGTCGGTTTGGCAACGCTTCGGACAGGTTGTTTCAGTATTGGTGGTATAGCGAGTAAAATGGAAATCTATTATGAGGGGAATCAATGAACAGGGAGATTGCAAAGAAGATTGCCGATGAGCTCAACATTACCGATGAAGACTTTGAGAAGAGAAAACAATTTCTTCAGATCGAGGAAGAAGATATTGCAAGAATAATAAAATTCAGAAATACCCTGAAAGAGATTCCGGGTTCGATGTTCGATGGTTTTTATAACCATTTAACGGCTTATGAGGAAACAAGGTATTTCTTTAAGGACGATGAGACGATTCAAAAGCTGAAGAGGAAACAGATGGAATACTTCGAAGAGCTGCTCTCGGGCAAATATGACAGGGAATATCTATTGTCACGTTTAAGTGTAGGATATATTCATGTCCGGATCAATATAGTACCTCTATGGTATATCGGGGCATACAATAAATATATTGAAGAGATTAGAAATGTAATAGACAAATTCAAAGGGATAATAGACGAAAATAAAACGATGCAGTCAATATTAAAAGTGATAAACCTCGATATTATCCTGACCCTGGAAAGTTATCATTACACAAAATATAAGCTTCAGGAAGAACTTAAAAAGATGATCGTTACCGATGAGTTAACAGGTGTGTTTAACAGAAGGAAGCTGGAAGAGGTAATGCAATTTGAAATAGAAAGGGCTATCAGAAATAAGAAATCTTTATCCATGTTGATGTTGGATATCGATTACTTTAAGAAGGTAAATGATGAGTTCGGTCACAATATCGGGGATCAGGTCTTAAAAGAACTTACAGAGTTAATCAATAAGGACCTCAGAGAGACGGATTATTTTATCAGGGTTGGTGGAGAAGAGTTTGTTGTATTCCTTCCCAACACACCACTTGATATTGCAAAAAAGATTGCAGAGAGAATCCGGGCAAAGGTAGAAAAGCATGAGTTTAATATTGCAGGGAGGATTACCATAAGTATAGGGGCGACAGAGTATCTGAAGGGTGATACGAGGGATACTTTTTTCGAAAGGTCTGACAAGAAATTATATGAGGCGAAAAATAGCGGAAGGAATACAGTTTGTTGGTAAAGATCTATTCCACGGGATTTTTATTTTCAGGTAATAGCCCGTTAAGTTATAGCTCGATATGGCGGAAGAGGAGTTGGTAAGCGCTTCCAATTCTGAGATATACTCATTTATATTCAAATGTTATCTCCGCAAGAGACTTCAGTTTTTCCTGCAATCTTGTCAGCGTCTCAAGCTCTCCTTCCCACTCAAGAAGCTCCATGTCATCCACTTTACCGTAAAGAGAATCCCTGTCAAGCTTTCCGTATCTGTTTTCGAACTCCTGCAGCTCTGCCTGTGTTCTTCCAACTGCCTTTTTGAGCAGATCGACTTCTGTATGAATAGCGCTCTCTATCTTCTTCTCTGTCCAGTTATCGTCGGCTTCTACAGTCAACTTTGTCATCCTAATCACCCCCCTCAATTTAATCTATATCCCGAATTCAGTGGTAAGCCGGCTGTATGTTTAATAACAGTCATTCTGACTGTCATCCCGTATCAAGTACGGGAAACTCGTTTCAGTGTCTCATGAGATGCTGAAATAAATTCAGCATGACAATTTTATCGCTGGATTTGAGTATATTTTAACATGCCGGATATGCTGAGAGTATCACCTCTCTTGGCCCGAATGTTTGTGCGGCACTTTCAGAGATACGGCTCTCAAGAAGTACCGCCGGAATGGTCTTTTGTAATGCAGCAAGTATCTTTAAAGGATTTGCTCCCTTGATCGTCTTTGGGAAAGCGCACCTTTGCAAGAAGGTCTTAACTCTTATGACTTATGCTTAATCACATAATCCGCCAGCATGCTGATGGAGCCGAACGCCTCTCTTCCTACATCCTCATCCGGGATCCTTATACCGTATGTTTTTTCGAGGGCGACAACCAGTTCGAGGGCATCTATGGAATCGAGGCCGAGTCCCTCGCCAAAGAGGGGTGCATCACTGTCAATATCCCCTGCGACAACATCCTCGAGCTTGAGTGACCTTATAAGGAGTCCTTTAAGTTCTTCAACAAGTTTTCCATTATCCACTACGTCAAACCTCCATCTACAGAAATTAATACACCCGTAATATATTGAGACTCCCCGGAAGCAAGGAAACAGGCGGCATGTGCAACTTCCGAGGGATTGCCGAACCTTCCCAGTGGTATCATGCCGATGAACTCTCTGCGCACCTTCTCTTCTAAAACCTTTGTAAGTTCTGTCTCTATAACACCGGGAGAAAGTGCATTGACGGTTATTCCCAGCCGCGCAAGCTCCTTCGCAAGCGACTTGGTGAAACTGTATATTCCCCCTTTTGATGCTGCATAATTCGTCTGGCCGGGCCTTCCCATAATAGCGCTTGGGGAAACAATGTTTATGATCCTGCCCCACTTTTCGCCGATCATGGGCCTGAGGACAGCCTTTGAGCAGTTATAGACCCCGTTGAGATTTATCTCTATAACTCGTCTCCAGTCATCGTCTTTCATGAGCATTAACAGTGAATCCCTGATTATCCCGGCGTTGTTAACCAGTATATGGACGGTGTCCGCTTCCTTCACTATTGTCGCTACCATGCGCTTCACATCATCCGTGTCGGATACATCGGCCTTTATCTTCATCCCCCATCCGTTAATTTCCATGAGTTCAGAAAGGGTATTTTCCGCCGCCTTATCGTCGGAGGAATAATTGATGCAGACCTTTGCCCCGCGATGAGCCAGTGCGAGAGCTATTGCCTTTCCTATCCCCTTGCTCCCGCCGGTAACCAGGGCAACTTTTCCATCAAGACTGTACATCCAGCACCTCCATTGAAGATTGTATTCCGGCATCCCGCACTATCCACCTGACAAGCCTGGACAGTACATCGGAAGGTCCGACCTCCATAAATCTCCTGACGCCTCTCCCGTGCATGAATAAAACCGTATCTCTCCACAGCACCCTGTCCTTCAACTGGTTACACAGTACTTTTCTTATACCCCCGGTGTTTGAGAGAATTCCCGGATTTATATGATTGACAACTGGCAACACCGGATTCCGCAGATCAATTGCCCTCAGGCGTTCATGCATTATTTCATCTATACCTTCCATGAGCGGTGAATGAAGCGGCGCCATGATATTCAGGCGTTCCACTTTCAAGGCGCCTTCATCCAGCGATTTCCTTTCGATTTTTTCCAGAGAGTCAAGAATACCGGATACCACAACCTGCGTAGCGGAATTGATATTTGCTACATACACATCATCAAGTTCCCTGCAGATTTCGTCTATTATATACCATTTAAGCCCGATAATTGCAGTCATTCCACCTCTCATTTCCGATGAAACCTCTTTAATGGCGGAAAATGCGTTCCTGATGATTTCGATCCCATCATTCCTGCCTATAACACCCGCAGCATAAAGAGCGGAATAAAATCCGAGGCTGTGTCCCGCGAGAAAAGCAAAATCCGTATGTTTGCTGAATTTATCCCATAAAAACGTACTTGCCAGATATATGGCGATCTGGGCATTCAGACGGTCATCCAGTACATCCGAATCGAGCTTTGAAAAATCGAACCCTGCATCGATCTGTTCGGATCCATACCCCGAAATAAGCTCCGACATGCCGGGATACTCCGAACCCTCTCCCGGGAAAAGCGCTGCAATCATCTTTTTGTTAATTCCTCCCAGAGGCTTCCCCTGATCCCCGCCTTTCTCAAAAGGGCCTGGAGCCTTTCATCGATATTTATCTCAAAACCGGGCAGAATCCATTTCGGGTGGTTTTTCTTGATATCTTCAACTATTGAATCCATTGCCTTCATCACTCCGGGTGAAATGTAATAAACCGGTTTTATGGAAATCGAGTGTTTATCGATGCCGAGTTCTTCCTGTGCAATATCAGCAAGCACAGTATTGGGAAAGATGCGGATTCCCGCCATAATCATGGAAACATCAGCGCCGAGGGCATCAAGTCTGTCGAAGTTCATCTTTGCCGTATCTGCCGTTTCCCCCGGAGCTCCTACAAAGATAAAGAGACAATGTTTAATCCCGTGCTTCGTACAGATTTCCGAGGCCTGCCTGATACTTTGATAGTTGTACCCTTTCTTCAGAACATCGAGATACTCATCGATGAGCGAGTCGATTCCAAACTCGATCGATGTACAGCCGGCCCGTTTCATTTTCTCGGCCAGCCGGTCGGTCATTCCGGGTGGAGTGCCATAGCAGGTCCATGATATGTCCAGGTTCCTTTCGATCAGCGCATCGCATATCCGCTCCGCAAATTCCACGGGATAGTTGAAGATACTGTCAACAATAAAAAAATGCCTGACCCCGGTATTCTTTACAATCTCTTTCAGTTCATCGGCAACATCCGCCGGTGTCCTCATCCTGAACTTCCTGCCCTCGATCAACGGATAACTGCAATAAATACACCGGAACGGGCAGCCCCGTTTCGTCTGGATATTCAGCATGCCCCCATGCTCATAATATTTTTCAATATCGAACAGGCTCCTGTCAGGGATTATTTCCGTCCAATCCCGTGATTGCGCAGCATCGGCTTTAATGATCTTTTCTTCAGGAATAACCCTTTGCTCCAGGTTTCCAACGAGTTTGCAGAAAACCGACTCACCTTCCCCTGCAACCGCATAATCAGCATTCAGGGCATCCATGAAAGCCCCGGGCATAATGGTCAATCCGGCACCTCCAAGCACAATGACTGCGTCCGTATATTTCCTTATCAGTTTTACTACATTCTTATAATGGTCGATATAACAGATGCTCCGGGGATAAGAGACATTATCTATGTTTCTCAGTGAAAGCCCGACAACCCCGGGCATGGCCCGTTCAACCGATAGCCTGATCGCCTCATCAATATTGTCTTCAAAACAGAGGTCAAGGGAAGTAACGTCGTGCCCATCTCTTTTCAGGGCAGAAGCAATATATGATAATCCGAGAGGGAAAACAGGGTCCGGAAGCCTCTCCCTGTTCGGAGACACTAACAGCACCCTCAATTAAGCCCCCTGAAAATTCTTATGATCGAACCAAGCCTGATGCCTTTTCCCCTGAAAGTGCTGAAGATGCCGTTGTATATTCTTCGCGGGCTGAGATAGAAAGAAAGATATGCCTTTTGAAGGAGTTTTTTAACTTTTTCGTTATTCATATAATCAAGCCTGATTACCGGATGGAGGCAGTCATAAAGGTCCCAGTCGTGAGTAAATATCCTGTCCCTGACTTCATCGAAAAGACGGGTACCTGGATAGGGCGTAAGGATGGAGAACTGGACTGCCTCAGGCTCTATCTCCTTTGCATACTTTATTGTATCCATTACCATATCTTCCGTCTCATGTATGTCGCCGATTATAAAGCTTGCATGAGTCGAGATGCCATAGGCCTTCAGTAAACCGACGGCCTCTTTTGCCATGTCCGGCGTAATCCTCTTTTTGTAATGATCGAGTATAGCAGCGGAACGGCTCTCAAATCCCATAAAAATGTACTTTGCGCCTGCCCCGGCCATGGACCTTACCATATCTTCATTTTTCAGAATCGTATCAGCCCTCGAAAAACACCACCAGTAGATATCGATCTTCCTGTCCGTAATCCGGTCACAGATTTCCATTACCCTCTCAGGCTTCAGGGTGAAATTGTCATCCAGGAAGGCTATGCCGTCGAACCCGTAATGGTCAACTATATCCTCAACCTCATCGACAATTACGGCAGGTTCAAGGAAACGCCATTTAAGTCCGCTGAACTCAGATGATGAACAGAAACTGCAGTTGTAGGGACATCCCCTGCTTGTAACTATTGAGGTCATCTTTCTCCCCCCCATCTCAAGCCTGCTGTATGCACCGATATCCATAAGGTCTCTGGCCGGTAAGGGGAGCATCCTGATGTCGGGCGGTTCGGCATCGGGAGTTCGTATTACAGACTCTCCATCCGGAAAACTCAGTCCTTTTACATCAGAAATATGCCCTTTTGACTGAAGCGCATTTACAAGGGCGAGGAAGGTATATTCCCCCTCTCCCCTTACAACATAATCACACAAGCCTGTTTCCAGGGCTTCCCCGTCGTTAAATGTAACATGAGGACCGCCCATGACAACGGTCTTGCCGGCTGCCCTTACTGCTTCGGCAATCCGGACACCGGCGTTATACCTGCTTGTATCACAGGATATACCCACAATGTCATAAAGGGAATAATCAGGGGTTTCCTTAGCAATATTGAAATCAACTATTTCTGCCCGGTGGCCATGCGCCCTCAAGACCGCCGCTATATAACCCAGCCCCATTGGTGGCAGGATAAAACCCACTTTCCTGTAAGTGTCGTCTCTGAAAGGGTAACACAGAAGTATTCTCAATGACCTTTCCTCTTAAGAAAGGTGTATATGCCGATATACGAAGATACGGCGGATAACAGGCCCAGGAAAAAACTTCCGACTATAACCGGCATAATAAATGTCTCCTTCCAGTTAATATCCGATGACAATCTGAATTTCATCAGACCGCCATGCATGATCAGGTAACCTGCCTGTGCGCTTAATAATATCTGAAACGGCAACGTAATGGGATTGGATATCTGGGTGCCGAGCAGGACTATAAGAGGATTCAGGCGGAAAAGCCATGCTATAATAAATGCCAGCACCGTGTGAACACCGATCATCGGGATAAAAGCTATAAACGTCCCTGTTGCCACGGCGGAAGCAATCCCGGCAGGTGATACCCCCTGTTTTAGATATTTAGTGATTGTATCCCTGGAGTTCTGAAACTTTTCGCCAATCTTCATTCTGACTTATTGAGCTTTGAGACATTCCGGCCATTTACGCACAGCAGGCATTGCATCCATACCGTTCGGGTCAGGACAACCCCCTGGCACCTATTATGGATATACCAAGCTCGTCGGCTTCTCTCAGCACCTTATCCCTGTCTATAATAATGCATGCACCCGCCTCAAGGGCCAGTGCAGATGCGTGTACCTCGGCCATGGCGAGAATTGTGCGTCTTCCCACCCCCGGCACATCAAATCTCAGGTCCTGCCCGGGTTTTGCAACCTTTACAATAACGGCATCACCGCCTGCGAGTATCCCACCCCTCTTAATGGCTTCATCCGTACCCTCTATCGCCTCAACCGCCATGACGGCACGATCCTTTACAACAACAGTCTGTCCTATATCAAGCGCCCCTGCATGTTTTGCAATGGGCAGACCAAACTCTATGTCCCTGATCTGGTCCTTCGTCGGCTTTTTCTTTGTCATTACCCCTTCGGTTGCCATGATATTTTCTGTAAACAGTGTTGTTTCAAGCAGGGTGATGCCCTCTTTCCGTAGTTCATCGGCAAGGGCAAGCAATATTGTATCATCCTTCCTGTCCTTCAACGACATGAGTACTTTTGCCGCCCTCAGGTCCGGTATAATCCTGTTATTATAAAGAAGTGTCTTGGGGACCTTGCCGGCCATGACCACCTCTGTAATCCCTGCCTTCTTCAGTGATGAGATTATCTTTCCAAGTTTGCCGACATTTACGAATGCAATATCATCGACGTATTTGGCAATCTCATCATCAACGAGCGGCTTGAGTCCGACGGCAAAAACGGAATACCCCTTGCCACGTGCCTCGGAACCGATTATCATGGGGAGTTTCCCCCAGCCTGCTATCAATCCTATTGTCTTCATTTTTCAGTTTGAAACGGCATATCGGCAGAACATATACAACAATATCCAGTTGTAATAACGGATTAATGAACTATCGAGTTTCATAAAAAAATTCCTCCGACTTTTATTTCATATTCACTTTGTGCATATTACTTAAATTATACATTATGTATTACCGGAAGTTTTTTCTATAAAGGTTTTTTGCGAGAAAAAGAGTTAAGGCCGTCTTTAACGAGGCGGCCACAGATTACCGGTTTACAGAAATCAGTTCAACCTCAAAAATAAGCACTGCATTTGGTCCAATCGATCTGCCGGCTCCTCTCTTTCCATATGCAAGATTTGAAGGGATAAAGAGCTGCCATTTTGCCCCTTCCTTCATCATCTGAAGCGCTTCCGTCCAGCCGGCGATTACACCATTAACCCTGAATGTTGCAGGCTTTCCGCGCTTATACGAGCTGTCGAATACTGTTCCATCCATCAAAGTACCGCGATAATTAACAGTTACTTTGTCAGTTGCCTTCGGTGTTTTTCCGGTTCCCTTTTTGATTATTCTGTACTGCAAACCGCTTGGGAGTGTTTTAACACCCTTTTTCTTTTTATTACTTGCCAGAAAGGCCTCTCCTTCCTTCCTGTTTTTTTCGCCCAGTTTTTTTGATGCCGCCCTCTGCCGGGTAATCACCTTCTTCTGCAATGCCTGGAGAGTCTGCTTGATATCTTCGTCCGTCATCAACGTTTTACTGCCTGTCAGGGCATCCCTGACACCCCGTGAAAGAACATCCGGGTCAACATCAATCGATTGTGATTTGAAATTTTTGCCGATGTTGTAACCTATACTGTAGCTCGTCTTATCCTTTTGAGTCTTGAGAACCATGTCACCGGCTGCCCATACCTGAGACGCAAAAACAAGAAAACATAAAATTATGGAAACCTTAACTTTCATAATAAACTCCTTTCCCGAACCCCGGATTTTGATTTTTTGCGAGTTTGTCAATCATGCACACCATAATAACGGTCATGCTACCTGCATATGCCACGTCTCTTTTCGTTGATAAAATCCAGAAGGTGCTGGATTTCCCCTGTATATGGAACCTCTTCCTGGACTTTTTTAATGGCGTTTTTGAGGGTATTCTTTTCCCTGAACAGTATCCTGTATGCCTTCTTCAGTTCAGAGACCGATTCATCTGTGAACCCATGCCGTTTCAGACCGACGGTATTCAGCCCGAAGAGTTTGGCCCTGGCGCCTGATGCAATCATATATGGGGGGATATCCTGTCCGATTCCGCTCATGCCGCCGACCATGGCATATGCACCGATTCTCGTAAACTGGTGAACGGCCACAATCCCTCCTATTATCGCATAATCACCAACAGAGACATGGCCCGCAAGCGTAGCGGCGTTTGCCATAATGACGCCCTTTCCTATCTTGCAGTCATGGGCGATGTGAGAATAGGCCATTATGAAACAGTTGTCTCCGACTTCAGTCACACCGTCTCCACTCACGGATGCGCGATGGATGGTGACATACTCCCTTATCAGATTGTTGCCGCCGATTTTCAGACCGGTTTCTTCACCTTTGTATTTAATATCCTGAGGGGGCATGCCGATACACGCAAAAGGGAATATACTTGTGCCTTCTCCGATTTCCGTTTTTCCCTCGATTACCACATTGGATTGAAGTTTAACATTCTTCCCGATTTTAACACCCGCTTTTACAATACAGAACGGTCCTATATCGGCAGTTTCATGGATATCAGCCTTTTCGTCTACAATCGCCGTTGGATGTACGGGCATTTATTACAACTCCCTTTCCGAGATCATCGCTGAGAACTCGCATTCACAGGCAATTTTATCATCAACATAGGCCTTGCCCGAGAACTTCCAGACACTTCCCCTCCGGTGGGTTACTTCCACCTCCATCCTGAGTTGGTCACCCGGGAGAACCATCTTTCTGAACCTCGCCTTCTCGATAGAAAGAAAATATACTGCCTTGCCCGTTATCCCGGACTTGAACGCAAGGACACCCGAAACCTGGGCCATCGCCTCTATCTGAAGGACTCCCGGCATTACGGGGTTGCCCGGAAAATGGCCCTGGAAGAAAGGCTCATTAATCGTAACATTCTTTATTCCCACTATCCTTTTTGCAGGCTCCAGTTCGAGGATCCTGTCAACAAGCAGGAACGGGTATCTATGCGGCAGCAAGTTCTGGATGTCCCTGATGTCAATCATCTTTTCTTACCTCCATTTTACTGATCTTGTCTTCAAGATGTCTTAATCTTTTCATCATTTCCGGGAGTCTTTCATAAATGGCCTGTGCCTTGAGCCACTGCCTGTGCGCAATCACCGGGGCGCCGGAGTATATACCCTTTTTCAATGTCCCCATTATTCCTGATTTTGCGCCTACCATACATCCCGACTCAATACTGGCATGGTCTGCTACCCCGACCTGTCCTCCAAGAACAACGTAATCACCTATCACGGTACTGCCGCCTATTGCCACCTGTGCAACAAGTATACAGTGCCTGCCGATCCTGACGTTGTGCCCGATCTGAACAAGGTTATCAATTTTCGTTCCATCGCCTATCGAAGTCGTACCTGTTGTAGCCCGGTCTATTGTCACACCGGCTCCGATTTCCACATTATCTCCGATTTTAACAGCCCCGACCTGAGGTATCTTGTAATGCCGTCCCGCCTCGGGAACATAACCGAAACCGTCGGATCCTATAACCGCATTGGCATGTATTATCACGTCATTGCCTATCATTACATTTTCCCTTATAACAACACCCGGATATATAACGCAGTTCCTGCCTGTCCTGGCCCCTTTGCCCAGATATACATTAGGAAAAATCACGGTTCCTTCGCCGATTTCCGCCCCCGAACATATATATGCATTCGGATACACAGAGCTTTTCTCCTCTATGTTTGCACCATTTTCTACCAGGGCCCCTTTCATGATACCTTTGGGTGTTTCTTTTTTAATGTAAAAAAGTTCGAGCGCCCTTGCAAATGCAAAAACGGGATTGGGCACCTTTAACTGGATCTTTGATTCAAACCGGTCATAAAATTTTTCGACCAGCACGGCACTTGCAGCAGATTCCGCTATTTCAGAAATGTATTTTTTACCGGTCAAAAATGTGAGACTGCCTTCCGATGCATCCGATACTCCCCTGACGGAGCTGATCTCTTCTTCACTGCTTCCCGACAGTTCGGCGCTGAGAAGTTTTGCAAGCTCCCCGGTTTTCATCTACTTTGAACCGGAGTTGTATTGCTCTATCACTTTAGCAGTTAAGTCAAGCCCTTTTTTTGCGTATATTACCGATATCTCGGTTTTTTCAAACACGAGAGTATAATCCTCTTTTTTGGCAATATCATTAACAACGCCTCTTAAATCATTTATGATCCTTTTTGTGTATTCCGATTCTTTTCCGTTTATCTCCTTCTGTGCATCTGCAACCTCTTTCTGATATGCCATGGCCTTGTTCTGGAACTCCTTCCGTTTTTCCTGTTTTGCCTTATCGGAAAGGAGCGAAGCCTTCTTTTGAAGGTCGGCCTGCATCTCATCAAGCTTCTTTCTCTTTTTATCGAGCACTTTCTGTTTGGCCTTTATTATCTTTTCCAGTTCAGCTTTTGCCTCCTTGCCTTTCTTGCATTCATTCAGGGCCCTTCGCATATCCACATATCCTATCTTCAACCCTTCCGCTGCAAATGCTGCGCCGGAAAGGGCCAGCACAGATATAATCACAAATACCAGAACTTTTTTCATACCATCCTCCTTTAACCGCAATAAGCATTTATTTCAAATGATTTAATTACATATATGGCGGTAACTTGACACTCCATTTTTGACTATTAACCATATCAGAAAAACGTGCCGAATGTAAACTCGAATTTGCTCTGGTTCTCATCGTCCCTCTTGTCCAGGTTGTAACCCCACTCCAGCCTTAACGGCCCGACCGGAGATATCCATCTTATACCGAACCCTGCCGACCGGCGCAGGCTGTTTATTGCTTCACTTTGGGCATATGCCTTACCCGCATCGAAAAACAGAAGACCCTTCAGCTTTATATCGGGTATAAGCGGAAAGATGTACTCAAAGTTAAAAATTATTTCCTTTTCTCCCCCGATAACATCGCCGTTTGCATCTCTCGGTCCTGCTTCCCCGCTGCCCAGACCCCTGACAGTATTGATCCCCCCGACATAATACCTCTCATACAGAGGCAGCTGTTTACCAAAAAGTCCTGTTGCATATCCGAATCTGCCCCTCACGGAAAAAGTTGTAGGGCCGAGAGGAAAAAACCAGCCCGAATCAAGCAGCGCCTTGAAATACTTGTTCTCCCCGCCCAGCCCGGCATATTTGAGGTAGATACCATTTCTTGACCCTTCGTGAGGATCAAGATAATAGTCTCTCGAATCCCTTACTATTGACGGGGATATGCTGCTGGTCGTGCTTTTGCCTTCCTGGTCTTTTATGGTGGTGGATGCCGTCGCATTAACATCATAGATCGTAACATCCTCGAAGTTATATGAAACGTCCGCTCGCCAGTATTCACTGAAAGGCTTTCCGAATCCAAGACCGAACCCTGTGGCCTTCCTGCTGTAGTTGTAGTATTGCCTCGATGTCTTATAAAGACTGAGCGTCATTGACAGGGGTTTGTCAAGAAACCACGGGTCGCGATAGGATAGCTGGTACAGGGTGGATTTACTTCCGAATTCTCCGCTCAGTTTCAGATAACGGCCGGTGCCGAAAAGGTTGGCCTGGGAATAATCGACCATCCCCATAAACCTGTCGGTTGTGCTGTATCCACCGCCCACGCTCAGGGAACCCGTAGATTTTTCTTTAACGCTAACATCCAGATCAAGCAGTTTTTTCCGTGCTCTCGGCCTGGGCTGCAGATGTACGGTATCAAAAAAATCGAGATTCCTCAGCCGCTGATAGCTCCTTTTTAAAAGGGCGCTGTTAAAAAGATCGCCCTCATCAAACCTTATCTCTCTCCTGATCACCTTATCTTCTGTCTTGGTATTCCCTGAGATCTCTATTCTGCCGATATGGAATAAATCGCCCTCCATGATATGATAAATAACCTTTACTTTATCAGAATTCTTTAATGGAACCACCGCCGGATCGATGGATATCATTGCGTATCCCTTCTGTGAGTAAAAATCATTAATGGCCTTTATATCACCGGACAGTATTTTCTTGCTGAATACCTCGCCCTTTTTCAGTTTTATCAGTTTCCGTAGTTCATCCGTCTTATATGCCTTATTGCCCTCAATACTTACAGAAGATACAGTGTACTGATGCCCCTCCGAGATATTTATTTTTATGGTCATCTCATGCTTTTTGTTGTCCACCTTTATTTCAGGATCCGATACCCTTACATCGAGATACCCGTTATTAAAATAAAGGTCCTTTATCTTCCTTATATCCTGCTTCATCACCCCGCTGTTGTAATAGCCGCCTGAGGTCAGAAATGAAAACAGCCACCACTCCGATGTCTTCATTACGCCGGTAATATCATTATCATCAAACGCATGATTGCCCTCTATATCAATCTTGTCGATCCTTACCTTGCTGCCTTCCTTAATTAAAAAAGACACTACGGCATTTGAACCCCTGACTTTTCTCACTACCGGGATAACCTCTGCAAGCCAGTATCCCTTCGATTGATAGAATGCCTTCAGATGGAGCGCATTGTCCTGGATAAGGGTATTGTCTGCGATTGAACCCCGTGACAGTGTAATCTGCTCCCTCAGCTTATCATCGTCAAATTCTTTATTGCCGTAAAAACTAATCCTGGTAATGACCGGTTTTTCTTTCAGGCTGTATATCAGCGTTATCCCTCCCTCAAAGAATTTCATCTCAACCCTGACATCGTCAAAATAACCCATTGCGAATATCTTCTTGATATCATCGGATATCTTTTCGGGATTCAACGGGACGGCAATCTTCTGCGATATCTTCTGTCTGACAGAAAACTCATCGATTCGCTTCAGCCCTCTTATCTCTATCTTCTTCACTATCGGCTCGGCAGCCCACAGCAAATTAGTCAGCAGACATAGAAAAACCAGGATTGAAAAAATCTTTTTCAAATTTCCTCCGGGTGATTCAGATGCCGGGAATGAATTACAGACACCTGAAAAGATTCACTTAACTGTTAATAAGCGGGAAACGCCTAATTAAGCATCTATTTCTACAGGGTTATAGTATAGTATCAGAGCCATCATAATGTAAACATAAGAGGTCGTTTCCCGGGCCACATATCCACCCCAACCTGTCCATCTTATTCATACCTCAATGCATCTATAGGGTTAAGGAGTGATGCCTTGTAAGCAGGGTAAAATCCGAAGAATATGCCAACCAGTCCGGAAAAACCTACGGCGATAAAAATGGATAACGGGGAGACTATTGCAGGCCATCCTGCGAGCATTGACAGCACCTTTGAACCGGCTACGCCGAGGATAATACCCACGCCGCCGCCGACTAACGATAGTATGAGGGACTCGATTAGAAACTGCAGCCTTATGTCCCATGTCTTTGCGCCGACCGCCATCCTTATCCCTATCTCTCTTGTCCAGATCGG
>BDTO01000028.1 GCA_002897855.1 bacterium BMS3Bbin05 | reverse complement strand
GTATTGCATCTACGGAAATTATCTGACTGCATGAGAGGGAGGGAACCTCCCTCTCTGTATATTTACATCATGTCGAAAAGGTCGGATTAATCAGAAAAATAAGGCCGCTTTAATTCGAAAAACAACACGCTCTGTGTCTCTCCTCTTGATGAATATCTGTATGTGGTCGTTCCAGTGGCGGTAGTTTTACTCGTCAGGAATCCATCCTTATCAAATTGGTATGTATCTGTTCCTGGCGTTATCAGATCGTCTTCTATTGAATAGGTATATGCCATATCTGTTACGCCCTTAAAGGTATTCGTCTCAAGGGTACGGTTCCCATTGGCATCGTAGGCATAGCTCTCTGCAACTGTCCCGTCTTTTTTTACTTCCGTCAATCTCCCGAGGCTGTCATATGCATAATCCCATGTGGTTGTCGATACTCCCATGTCCTCTATCCTCTGTACAATCCTCCCTGCTTTGTCCCTTGTTATGGAAAGGGTGTAAATATCTGTTCCTCCTATGTTATATCCATAACCATCAATTTCTCCATAGCCGTTGAATGCCCTGCTGACTGTGAGTGTCCCGTCTGTTACGGTCTCCGGCAGGCCGTTTTGTGTATTCCGGGTTATTGTGAATGGCCCTGCTGCTGTGAGAAGGCCGTCACTGTCATATCCGAGGTTCTGTGTTGTCCCTGCATAGTTTATGGATGAAACTCTGAAATCGTTGTTGTATGAGTATCCTATGGTTTGATTCAGTGTGCCTGTGTTTGATACGGAGGTTATGAGTGAGCCGTCGTAGGTGTATGACATTGTCTCTGTGCCTCTTGTCATGCTGCCCAGTTTGGAAGGACAGTCGTAGTTGAGGGTTGTCGTCCTTTCCGGTGTATTTATGCTCGTCAGGAGCCCATTTGTGTATGTGTTGGTTATTGTTTTGCCCGATGGGAAGGTGACTGTCCTGAGTTTTCTCTCTTTGTCGTATGTATATTGATAGCTGCCTGAAAGGGGTGTTGTGTATGTCTTTCTCCGGTCGTTGGCTGTATATGTAAATGTGTGTGCCGTGTTCTTCGGGTTGGTGAGTACTGTCATGTTGCCGTTGTTGTCGTAAGTGTATCTGAGCACTGTCCCGTCAGGACGGATTTCCTCTTTGAGCCTGCCCATGATGTCAAAGGTATAGTCTATCTTTCTGTTGCCGGGGGCGAGCAGGTAGTCCATGTTCCCGTTGTTGTCATAGGCGATAGCGGCCGTCCTGTTTAATTGGGTTATCCCCGTGAGCCTCCCCCTTGTGTCGTAGCTGATTTGTATGGGATTAAGTCCCGGTATGTCTATTTCTTTTGTGAGGAGGTCTGTTTTGTCGTACTTCAGGGTAATTGTCCTTCCCATGGGTGATGTGGCTGTCTTTTGTCCTGTGAGGGTGTTGCTGGTCAATATCCGGTTTTTTCCGTTTGTTGTCTCTGTGTCCGTTATGAGGTCGGGTTTTTGATCTCCGTCTGTGTCCTCGTATGTCTTTGTTGTGGTGGTAAGGCGGATGAGCCCTGCCGGGGTCGTCTCTTTTCTCTGCTGTTCGTATCTGTATTTGTACTCCGGATCGAGGCCGTATTTTATGTCGAGTCTCATCCCGCAGGGGAGCTGCGTTGTCTCTGTAAGTCCGTCTGATGAACGGGATACGGTGGAAATGGCGCCGGAGGGGGATGTCTTTGTTGATTGATATGCCCCAGTTGATTCTGTCCTGTCCTGATATGTGGTGATGTTGCCCTCTGCGGTTGTCTTTGTTACAAGGATGTTTCCCGATGGGTCAACACCTCTTGTGTAGTTCCAGTGACCCCCTTCCGGGTCGTAGACGTCCGTGAGTCTTCCGTTGGTATCGTAGATATGCTCAAAGTGATTGCCGTTGGGGTCGTATTCGTCTGTCAGGAGGCCATCGGGTGTATAGGCAAAGGAGTAGAACGTATTGTCGGGATAGGTTATTTTTGTGAGGTGGTTGTCTGCGTCTATGGTCAGTGATGTCCTTATCCCGTCCGGTGATGTTATGGACAGAGGCGTCCCGCCGGTGTCCCTCTGTATGGTGGTCACATTCCCGGAGCGGTCCGTGATGGAGATGAGCCGGTTATTGCCGTCATAGCCAAAGGTGTAGAGGGTTATGCCTGTTGCTAAATCAATTGTTTCATGATGGAGTCCAAGATCATCAAGAATATATCCTTTGCCATCCTCATCCGAGAAAAGAATTCTGCCATCAGGCATGTAACCGACAGTTGTTTGAGACAACGATATTTTTCGTATCCTTCCATTATTAGTATCTGCAATATATATATTTCCTGCGCCATCAAGTGCCACTGCATAAGGGAGGGCAAGTCTTGCATCTATCGCCGGACCTCCATCACCACTGAAGCCTGGGGAATATCCAGTACAATGAAGACTACAAAGCGGCGTATCTTTGCTGCCGGCAATTGTGTCGATTATTCCGTTGGTATATATCTTTCTGATCCGCTGATTATAACTATCTGATATGTATATATTTCCTGCATTATCTACAGCGACATCCAGTAACCCCATAAAGAGTGCATTTTTGGCTGGACCTCCATCACCACTGAATCCAGGTTGCCTACTTCCAGCAATTGTTGTAATTATCCCAGTTGTGTCTATTTTCCTTATTCTGAAAAACTCACTTATATAAATATTGCCGCGACTATCCACATCAATGCCCCATGGGAGATCAAGGGTAGCTGTCGTAGCCGGAATTCCGTCAAGACTGCCACCTTGATATCCTGGTATTCCGGCAATGATTGATATATTGCCACTCGGGTCTCTTTTCCTTACAGTATTATTAGCCGTAAAGTATATATTGCCCTGATTGTCTATATCAATCTTGCCCTCGCCCGCGCCGGCACCAGATATTGTCGTGATAATACCATTGCTATCCACTTTTCTAATGGGGCCGCCGCCAACATATAAATTGTCATTATTATCGACAGCCACTCCAAATGGCCTATGTATCTGCGCCAACGTTGCAGGACCTCCGTCGCCGATATATCCGGGAGTACCGGTGCCAGCGACTGTTGTTATGATCCCGTTACCATCTATTTTCCGGATACGGTAATTATCTGTATCAGCCACATAGATATTACCTTCTTTATCTACAGCTATATCAGTTATATAATTGAAACTTGCCTCAGTAGCAGGCCCGCCGTCGCCGCTGTAGCCCTGCTGGCCGTTGCCCGCGATCGTCTCAATGACTGGAAGTTCTCCCTTGATTTTTGATCCATCACCTTTATAAAGCGTGAGAGACTGATCCATAGGATGCATATAATGATGATTTGAAAGTGTCCATCCACTAGCTATAACATCAGAATGATTGCGCACAAAATAAATGCTATTCTCTTTCCAAGAGATGATTTCTTCTCTGGCGCGTATCGGTGTTAGATTATCTCCGGCTTGTGCAAATGCCCTACTCCATTGGTAAGAATAAGTATAATATTGAGCCTGATATACAAATCCTATACTTAAATGGGCCTTTATCTGACCATTAACGGAATTGCCTAAATAATCCAGTCCATCCCAGATCAATTCTACCTTTTGGTTAGGTAAGGGAGGGAACATTTTCTCGATTACTCGACCGGCAATCTGTAATTTTACAATAATACTTTTTAAGCTGACAGGCAAATTGTCACTGCTTACTGGGACAGTCAGAATTGATTTATATCCGCTGACACGGTTACTTGCGTAATGAAGGGTCATGTCTGTACCTTGCAACGGAACGTCTTCATGATAGATGCGGCTTCGATTCTCCACATATGAATTTGTACAGGTATTGTCATCGCCGGACTGCTGTGTATCGACAGCGGCCTCTCCAGTTGGATTGGGTGGTATAGCGTCTTCAGGAGGTCTTGCAGGCCAGTTGCAGTCCCAGGTGGAAAAGTGTGTTATCTCTACCCTCCAGTAGGTTGTACCGGGTTTATAGACAGCCGGATTGTCAAGTCCGGTGACTTCATCGCTGTAGCTGCCGTTGTTGTTCAAATCATCGGGCAGGCCGTCTCCTGTATTGTCGAGGCTGTCTACTATGCCGTCGCCGTCTGTATCGAGGAGTTTTACTACTACCCCATTGTCTGACGGCACCCATACTGCACGCTCCCTGTCGTAATATCCTACCGGCACTATTTCCCCCACTGCAAAGCCGAGGAAGTTGTCTACATATGCCGTTACCGGCTTTTGAAATTTCACCTGCTCCGCCCCGTCCACTGATAGTTCCGCCGCATAGGTATAGGCCGATGTGGGCGGGAGTCTTGCAGGCATACTCTCCGGTGTGTCAAACTCTGTCGCACGGGTGGTTATGGTGGTGAGTTCTGTCTCGCTGCCGTTTGCATCTGTGGTAAATGCCCTGTTGTCTCCGGTAAAGACCATTGTGAGTGAGCGGCTTCCGGATTCGTCCGTAACGGTTGAACTCTTATGTACCGTTATTTTGTCCGGATTCCCGTCAAAGGTTACTGTGGTTGTGACAGGGTCTTCTGTTATCATTGTTATGATCTCTGCTATGGCTATGTCGTTCCACGGGACATAGACCTTTCTATGGCTCGTGATGTAGCCTGTCTTTTTGTATTCTATGGTTATTGTCCCGCCGCCTTCTGTTGGGATGGAGAATCTCCCGGCTGTGTCCGTCCGTGCCGTTCCGTATTCCGGATGGTTATGTATCGAGACGGTTACTCCCGTTAATGGGCTTAATGCCCTGTCTTTTACGATCCCTGTTATGATGGAGAATCTCTTCGGGTCATAGGCTTTCAGGGTGGCATCTGAAGGCACAAGGTCCTCATATTGTTTGCCGAATGTACCTTCGGGGAGGGGCTCTACGTTTGACGCCTTTGTTACCGATAATGGTATCGAGGCGGAGACGCCGCCTCCTGGTGGAGGATTCGTTACGGAGATGCTTAAATCCCCGGCTGCCTGAACCGGGGCTGAAGATACCGTTGTTTGCAGTTGTGCGGCGCTTATAAACGCAGCCGGGTATTGCTGCCCGTTGATGGATATAACGGATGTCTTTACGAAGCCGCTGCCGTTTATAGTCAAAGTGAAGCCGGGGCTTCCGGCCTTAACCTCGGTTGGGTCGATTGATAAAAGGACGGGTATTGGATTCAGTACTGTGAATGTGGCGGACTCCGATGTCCCCCCTCCGGGCGGGGGGTTCGAGGCGGTTATCTTCAGGTATCCTCCTGTTTCGAGGTCTTCTGCTGTCAGCCCGAGGTCGAGCTTGATATTGTTTATGAGGTTGTATGTCCGGTTGTTTCCGTTTATGGAGAGTGTTGTGTCATTAAAGAACCCCGTTCCATGGACCGTCAGGGTCAGACCCGGCATCCCTGCTGCGGCCTCTAACGGCTCAAGGGCCGTTATAGCAGGTATGGGGTTTTGTATTGTGAGGGTAACTGTATTTGATGTGCCTCCTTCAGGCGACGGGTTTGTTACGGTCAGGCGGTATGCGCCTGTTGTATTCATTAATCCAGGGGGGATTTCCGCCTCGATGGTGTGGTTGTTTATGAAAACAGGGGTTGGGAGATAGGTGTCAGGGGTGAGGAGAGTAACAACCGAGCTTCTGGTGAATCCGGAGCCGTTTATGGCTATTCCGGTTGTTTTACTCCCCCGGAGGAGGATGTCGGGGATTACGGATGTTATTACGGGGACGGGGTTGGGAAGGTGGATGAGCGTGAGGCTCTCTGTCTTTCTGTCTATTACTCCAGCCATGTTTGTGTACGGGTTGACTGCCACTGCCTCAGGCTTTCTGTCGACTGAATACTCTCTGACCATTGTGCCTGTATTGAGGTCTATGAGAAGGAGCATTCCATGCCGTCTCCTGCCATGGCCTTCACCCTTGCCGCCTTTTTCGCAGAGGACAAGGACGCTGTTGTCCAGTGTGTTTATCGCAACGTCTATAGGGTGTTTCCTGACGGGAATCGAATAATGCCCATATGTTGCAAGGTCGATTACTGTGACGGTGTTGTCTTTTTCGTTTGCGACAACTGCTGTATGTGTCTCCGGGTTGATATCTATCGCCCTTGGCTTTTTTCCGACTGTAACTGTGCCCGTTACCTGGTATCTGCCGAGGTCTATAATGGATACTGTGTAATGTCCGTCCCCATGGCCGTCTTTATCTTTCTTTTTCTCTTCCTTGTGTTCACTCCCACTGTCCATATCTTCTTCATCATCATGACCCCTGCCCTTTTCATTGACTACGAGGGCAATGTTGAGTCCGGGGTCCATGGCGACATCCACCGGCTTTCTGCCCACCGGGATGGTTTTGATAACGCTGTAATTTATCAGGTCTATGACCGATACTGTGTCGTCTTTATGGTTTGCAACAACAGCTATGTGTTTTTCGGGGTCTATCGCTATGCCCTCCGGTTTTCTCCCGACGGGGATCGCTGAAATTATCTCATATGTGTTCAGGTCGATGAGCATGACGGTGTTGTTACGGGGTATGCTTACTACTGCAAGGTTGAGTACCGAATCAACCGCTGTTTTCCCCGGCTTAACGGAAAGGGGGATATCTGCAAGGATACTGCCGGTATCCATATCCACGACTGATACGGAGTCAGGGTTTTCCATGGCGATAACCGCTGTGTCCGTGGCCGGGTTTACGGCCAGGCTCTCCGGTTCGGAATCAAGCTGTATGCCGGGTATCTCGCTCTTGCAATAACCCGGGTTCTGAAAAAGGATTAAAGCGGATATGAAGAAAAAGGCAAAAGGTTTGTATTACGTAAAGGTTTCGTTATCCCTCCCTTTATGACTTATGCGCTATTTGTCAGGCTTTAATAAAATTTGTATCATAATTTCAGCTTTATGTCAAGTAAATTATTGATAAATGGTAATAACGGCTATAATGGACTATGATTAAGCCTTAATCACTACTCTCCAAAATATTTTAAAAAAACGGCTGGAGGTTGAATAAACCTCCCCGCCGCCTGTCTGCGTGCGGCATACACAGGCAGGCAGAGACGGCGGGGTATCTTAAAGTCTCCCCTCCCTTGATGGGAGGGGACTAAGGGGAGGGTGGATTTGAAAACCCCAAGGAGACAGGTCAACTCTCATATCTTTCTATATCTGTTCTTGGGATATTTTCACTTCTTCATAAAAACAGTTGAATAATTGTATAATTTTTGATAACCCTGAAATCCGGAGGACATGACTTGGACGAGAGATACGACCCCCAAAAGATCGAGCTGAAATGGCAGAAAAAATGGGAAGAGATGAATATTCACGCAACCGATACCATCAAAGGCAGAAAATTTTACTGTCTTGAGATGTTCCCCTATCCTTCCGGCAACATCCACATGGGCCATGTCAGAAACTATGCAATAGGAGATGTCATCGCAAGATACAAGAAGATGCGGGGATACGATGTCCTTCACCCCATGGGATGGGACGCATTTGGGCTCCCTGCTGAAAATGCCGCAATAAAACACGGGGTTCAACCTTCCGAATGGACGTATAAGAACATCGACGCCATGAAAAAACAGCTGACCGGTCTTGGCCTGAGCTACGACTGGGAGAGAGAGCTTGCAACATGCAGTCCGGAATATTACAGATGGAACCAGTGGTTTTTTCTGCAGATGTTCAAAAGAGCTCTCGCCTACAGGAAGTCTTCGTCGGTCAACTGGTGCCCGTCCTGTTCTACTGTTCTGGCCAATGAACAGGTGATTGACGAAAAGTGCTGGAGATGTGACAGCATTGTGGAGTTAAAAGAACTCGATCAGTGGTTCTTCAGGATAACGGATTACGCTGAAAGGCTCTTGATCGACTGCGACACGCTCACGGGGTGGCCCGAAAGTGTGCTGACCATGCAGAGGAACTGGATAGGGAAAAGTGAAGGCGTTGAAGTGGACTTCCCCATCCGGGGCTCCGACAGGAAATTGCGCATATTTACTACACGTCCGGATACACTCTTTGGCGTCACTTTCATGTGCCTGGCTCCTGATCACCCCATGAGCCGTGAATTGGCCGGCGGAAACGAAAAGCTTGATGAGATGAAAAACGCCGGAGAAAACCCGGAGGAGAAGATAATAATTTTTACAGGGGAAAATGCAATAAATCCTCTCAACAATGATGCCGTACCAATCGTGGTCGCAAATTTCGTACTCATGGAATATGGAACCGGAGCGATCATGTCCGTCCCGGCCCACGACCAGCGGGACTTTGATACCGCAAAAAAATACGGCATACCCATAAAACAGGTCATAACATCCGGCGCAAATCTTTCGCCGGTCGAACTTGAAGAGGCATTTGAAGATGAAGGTATACTCATAAATTCGGCACAGTTTTCCGGACTGAAGAGCAATGACGCAAAGAAGAAGATAGCAGAATATATCGAAGAGAGAGGCCTCGGCAAGAGGACTGTCAACTACCGGCTCAGGGACTGGGGAATATCAAGACAAAGGTACTGGGGGACCCCGATACCCATCATATATTGTAAAAAATGCGGCATTGTTCCCGTTCCGGAAGAAGGCTTGCCCGTTATTCTCCCTGAAAACGTGTCTCTTACCGGCCTGGGGTCATCACCGCTGGCAGATGCCGATGAGTTCGTAAACACATCCTGCCCGAAATGCGGCGGAGAGGCCGGGAGAGAAACAGATACGATGGATACATTTGTGGACTCTTCATGGTACTTTATCCGTTACTGTTCCGCAAAGAACGAAGACGCCCTTGACAGGGATAATATATCCAACTGGATGCCGGTAGACCAGTATATAGGAGGGATAGAACATGCGGTGCTTCATCTGTTATACTCCAGGTTTTTTACAAAGGTACTGCATGACATCGGTATAGTGAATTTTGACGAACCTTTCACCAACCTGCTGACTCAGGGAATGGTATGCAAGGAGACTTATAAATGTCAGGAACACGGCTGGCTCCTTCCCGAAGAAGCGGAAAAAGGCACATGTATTAAATGTAACAGAAAAGTGGAGATAGGAAGGGTCGAAAAGATGTCCAAATCAAAGAAGAATGTGATCGATCCCAACCACCTGATAGAGACTTACGGCGCCGACACTTCCAGGCTTTTTTCACTCTTTGCCGCCCCGCCCGAGAAAGACCTCGAATGGTCCGACAAGGGAGTTGAAGGAGCGTTCAGGTTCCTTAACAGACTCTGGTCGGCAGCTTACAGGATTAAGGCCTGTATTCGAAGTTCAGGCATTGACGATTCCGCTATAGACAAAGACTCCCCCCTGTTCAGGAAAACGCACCGGACCATAAAAAAGGTAACCCACGATATAGAGAGGGATTTTCATTTCAACACGGCGATCGCTTCGATGATGGAACTCCTGAATGAGCTTACCGCATTTCGACCCGCAGACGAAAACGATTATGCCCTGATGGGATTTGCATTAAGGAATCTTGTACTCCTGATCGCCCCGTTCTCTCCGCATATAGCGGAAGAAGTCTGGGAAACAATGGGCAACAAGCCCAGCATATTCCGGCAGCCATGGCCAGAGTGGGATGATGAATATACAAAGGCAATGCAGATAGAGCTCGTGGTACAGGTAAACGGCAAGGTCAGGGCTAAAGCAATGGTTCCTGCAGGCCTTCCGGATGAAAAACTGAAAGAAATAGCACTGAGAGACCGGAAGGTCGGAGAGTTCACAGGAGACAAGCCTGTTCGGAAGGTGATAATCGTTAAGGGCAAACTCGTGAATATAGTGGTATGAAAAATATAGCTTACTTCATTATCCTGGTTCTCGTTACCGGTTGCGGTTATACTGTCAGAAAGACTTCCGGCCTTCCCTTCAGAGACATCAATATCTCGTCTATTATTAACAAAACATCCGAACCCAATATTGAAGATGTCCTTTATGAAAAACTCGGAACGGAATTTCTTAAACAGGGCATACAGGTAAAGGCTTCTTCAAAATATATATTGAACGGCGAGATAAATGAATTCTTACTGAAGGTAGTATCGGAAAAAAATGAATTCTCCAGGGAATACGAAGTTGTCATCAGGGCTGACTTTTCGATTTCCGGCCCGGATAATTTCAGGAAGAGATATAATGCAATGCAGTCTCCATTTATCGAATCATTTATTGCGGAACGGTCAATAAACAGTATTATCTCGCTTAAAGAGACAGCAACTGAACAGGCGCTCGAATCACTTGCAGACAGACTCGTAACAGAGGTAATTTACAGATGAGTTTCAGGCAGTTTCTCAGGGAAAAGGATACAGGCTTCAAAAGCAGTTCATACCTGCTTTATGGTTCGGATGAGTTCTTCCTGAAAGAAGCGGAACGGAACATAAAAGAGGGGATGCACGACGATCAGAAAAGTTTCGGACTTGATATATATGACCTTGATTTTCCAACAGGGAAGTTATCTTTATTAAAGGAGATAGTGGACAGCCTCAACACTTTTTCGTTTTTTTCGGAAAACAAGGTGGTGATAGTACGGAATGCTCAAAAAATCAAGAAGGCGGAAATGGCATTGTTCAAAGGATACCTTGATAATCCTTCCGACTCTTCTACGCTCTTCATTTTCTACAATGACAGGCTCAACACCAACAAAAAGGATGCTTTTCGAAATTGCAAAATTATATCCCTCGATCATAACCGGAATGAATTAAGGGAATGGATTTCATCTTATGCAGGTTCCCTTGGAATTTCGTTATCAGCCGAGGTTACTGCTTACCTGATCGGAATGTCCGGAGATAGTGCGGGGCTGCTGGCATCGGAGGTTAACAAACTGTCCCTGACGGGTAAAGATAAAATAGGGATGGAAGATTTGAGGGATATTTTTTACGGTGAATCAGGAGTGGACACTTTTGAGTTAACAAGGGCGATTTCCTCCGGTAACAGCAGAAAGGCGTTCGCACTGGCCGCCCGCATCAGCGGTTCCGGAACAAATATGCTATTGGGAGCCATAAACTGGCAGATATCAAGAAATAAAGACAGGGCTTCACAGGATACGCTGCTGCATTACTACAGGATACTTCTTGAAGCGGACACCATAAATAAATCAACCGGAACCGAATATCCGCTGGAACTGCTGATAACTAAGCTGCTTTACCGCTAAGGTATTTGTGAAGTTTCCTCGAAATCGTGGATATCCTTCGGGATGAATTGTTTCTATGCAGGATGTTTTTGGATGAAGCCTTATCCAGAAGTTTAATTATGTCCCTGTAAACTTTCTGAATCTCTTCTTCGTTACCACCCCTGAGTACCTCGTTGAATTTTTTGGTCATGGTCTTCACAGCGCTTTTCACTGCCTGATTTCTCTCGTGACGTTTTTCCGACTGTCTCATCCTCTTGAGCGCTGAAAGATTTTTCTTTACGGGTTTATTGGCCATTAAAATACTCCTCCTGAGAAATAAACAACTTTAAGTGCTATAAATTTAACCATAAGCATGCAGAAAAAATCAAGTTTGTGCTAAAATTCACAATATAAAACTGACACGGATTTAAAAAAGACTTAAAGACATATTCGGCCACGGACGGACACAGACTAAAGAAAGAAATAAAGGACTATATCTGGTTTAAAATTCTTTTAAAAAAGTCTGTGAGAGTCTGTGGCGGAAAAGGATTTATCAGCCGCGGATTTACACAGATAAACGCAGATAAGAAGATTGATATGCTCTGAAAAAGACGGAAGACACCCTCGCCCTTGAGAGGCTGTGTCACAATCCTGAAAACGTATATGATGTCATTCTGAAAACGTATATGATGTCATTCTGAAAACGTATATGATGTCATTCTGAAAACGTATATGATGTCATTCTGAAAACGTATATGATGTCATTCTGAATTTATTTCAGAATCTCGTGTTTTCAATATGTTACGTTTTATATAGATACTGAAACAAGTTCAGAGCCTGCCCTGAATTTATTTCAGGGATGACAATTGTGACACAGCCTCCCGGGGGGAGGGGAAGTATTAATTTTTAAAAGTGTGTCAAAATATAAAAGTTACTAAAAAATCCGCGTCTATCTGCGGATATCTGTGGCTAATTGAAGTTTTTAGTCCGTGAGAGTCTGTGGCAGAAAGTTTTCTTTTTTTTGTAGTTATGGTTATATTGCTCACAGGGATACCGGAAGAACCTTAATTTCTATGGGTAGTTAAATCGAGCCGAAAGAGAGTCATAGTCTCATAAAGGGAGTAGTTTAAGATGAAACGTTCATGCCCCGGCACACGTCGAGACACAAAGAAGAATGAAAACACCCCCCATAGTCCCCCCTTGCCAAGGGGGGAAACAGTGGGGTGAGGGATTTTTAAGATGAAATATAAGCCCTTATCCTTCAGAAAAGTAAAACGATACTCCCTGAAAAAGAGAGAGAGCAAGGTAGGATTGTCCCAGGCCGGTAATATCTACGAAAAAGGGGGTACATTCAGGGATTTCCTGGATAGCCTGCCTGCTGTTCTTGCATCCAGGGACATTATCGAGGTGGCTGATGCAATAATAAAGGCGGGAAATGGAAAGAGGCCTGTGGTACTCGCTATGGGAGCCCATCCAATAAAATTAGGCCTGTCCCCCGTTATTATAGATTTAATAAACAATGGTATTATTACGGCAATTGCGACGAACGGAGCTGCTATAGTACATGACTTCGAGATGTCTTACATCGGCATGACATCCGAAGACGTGGCGGAAGAGTTGTCCTGCGGGACGTTCGGGATGGCTGAAGAGACAGGTAAACTCGTTAACAATGCCATCAATAAAGGGGTAAAAAAAGGATATGGCATAGGCCGGGCAATGGGGGAGTTCATCAGTACTGTAAAAGGAGCTGCCTTCAGGGATCAGAGCATTTTTTTTAGGGCATTCAAGAACAACATCCCGGCTACTGTTCATGTAGCTGTTGGAACCGACATTATTCATATGCATCCGGAGGCTGACGGCGCTTCAGTCGGGGAAGGAAGCATGAGAGACTTCAAACTCTTCACTTCTGTAATCTCCGACCTGGAAGGCGGTGTCTTTATCAACATCGGATCGGCAGTCATAATCCCCGAGGTATTTCTCAAGGCCCTGACCATTGCACGCAATCTCGGGCATAAAGTAAATAACATAACAACTGTTACCATGGACTTTATCAGACAGTACAGGGCAATGGAAAATGTACTCAAACGACCGACAATGAATGGCGGCAGTTCATATTTTATCACTGGCCACCATGAGATAAATCTCCCCCTCCTCGCCGCTATCATAAAGGAACGGAGGTAATAATGCTTGTCACAGATGACCCGGAGATTATAAAAAAACAGACCCGGCAAGCCATGGATTCACGCAGATATTCACAGGTTTGAACTTTCCTGAAGGGGATTTGCATGATTCTTTTTTATCCTGTCTGTTTCTGTTTTTTTGTGTTCTCTGTGGCTGATATTTCATAAGGAGGCAGTTATGCAGGTACTTGTTCTTTTTTACTCCAAAACAGGCCATACAGAGAAACTGGCCGAAGAAGTGGCAAAGGGTGTTGAATCTGCAGGGGTAAAGGCGGTATTGAGAAGCACGCAGGAAGTTACCAGGGATGATTTTCTTGACTCAGCGGGAATTATTGCGGGCTCGCCTGTCTATTTTGGAATTATGGCCCATGACCTGAAGAGGGTATTTGATGAGTTTGTAGGTCTCAGGAAGAAGATGGAAGACAAGGTAGGTGCGGCATTTGCCACCGGAGGACATCAGACCGGCGGAAAGGAAACCACTATAATGTCAATTATCCAGTGCATGATGATATACAGCATGATAATAGTCGGTGACCCTTTAAGCGCATCGGGACATTACGGTGTAGGATGCGTCGGAGCGCCGGATAAGAGGACATCATTCGATGCACAGAAATTGGGCGAGCGCGTTGCGGTGCTGTGCAAGAAACTAAGATAGCGTTCGAGGCCGGAGCGACTCTTCGCAAAGTCGAACCGGCCTTCAGCGAAATCGAAATCGATACAACCCTCAGCCGGGGAGACCTGTACCGAAACCCGCTTCGAGATTCAGGGAGTCAATTTAATTGGCAAAAAAACAGAACCCTTAAAACCCCTTGAATCCCGGCCTCCTTTTCCCGGTTGTTTGCACCTCTTTGATTTTTAAGCAATTTTTGATTTATTATGTTTAATGGACCCGAAACGGCTTATTGAAGACGGTAATCACTATCTGTTCCATACATATAATCGCTATCCGATCGTCCTCAGGAAAGGCAGAGGCATGAAGGTATGGGATTATGAAGGCCGGGAATACACGGATTTTCTTAGCGGCATAGCCGTCAACGTCCTGGGACACTGCCATCCCCGGGTTGTTATTGCTATTCAAAAACAGGCACAGCGTCTTATTCATGTATCCAATCTTTATCATATAGCGCCCCAGATAAGACTTGCCAAACTTCTGGTCAACAAATCATTTGCAGACCGCGTTTTTTTCTGCAATTCAGGAGCCGAGGCAAACGAAGCCGCCATCAAGCTTGCAAGGAAATATTCACTAATGCAGCATGGGGATCACCGTCATGAGATCATCACTGCCCTTAACTCTTTCCACGGCAGGACCATCACTACTCTTTCAGCAACCGGCCAGACACAGTTTCGGAAAGGGTTTGAACCTCTTACCCCCGGATTCAGGCATGTAGAGTTCAACAACATCGAAGACCTTAAATCGGCAATTAACAGCAATACATGCGCAGTCATGCTTGAACCGATACAGGGAGAAAGCGGGATAAGGGTTGCAACGAAAGAGTATCTGGTAGAAGTGAGAAGGCTGTGCACGGAACATGATATTCTGCTTATCCTGGACGAGGTACAGACAGGTATCGGCCATACCGGAAAATTGTTCGCATATGAACATTACGGCATTATTCCGGATATCATCACTCTCGGAAAGGGTCTTGGCGGCGGAGCGCCTATCGGGGCCATGATGGCAAAAGAAAAAATGAAAAATGTATTCGGGACCGGAAGTCATGGCTCAACGTTTGGCGGGAACCCGCTTGTGTGCGCTGCCGCTATCGCCACTATTGAAACAATTCTTGAAGATGGAATTCTCCTTTCCGAATGTGAGCGCCTTGGTGAATATATGCGGGGAAGGCTTAACGAATTGAAGAAAGAGTTTCCGGACATCATTCTGAACATAAGGGGCAAAGGTCTTCTTATAGGTATGGAAATAAACAGGGAGTGCAGCCAAATTGTAACCGAATGCATGAAAAGAGGCTACCTGATAAATTGTACTGCAGGCAATACAATCAGGTTTATACCGCCCCTGATTGTCACACAGAATGATATTGATAATCTCACCGATGTCCTTGATGATGTCTTAGGGAGGTTTGTATGAAAAGAGATTTTTTAAGGTTAACGGACCTGTCTTCGGATGAGATAGGTATGCTTATGGACAGGGCCGCAGATATGAAGGCAGGCAGGGATGCATCAAACTGTCCCTTGATCGGCAAGAGTATAGGCCTTATATTCGAGAAATCATCTACCCGTACACGTGTATCGTTTGAAGTTGGTATATATCAGCTGGGGGCCCAGCCGATATATCTTAATCCCAAAGAAATTCAGCTCGGAAGGGGAGAGACCATATCCGATACCGCAAAGGTACTGTCCCGTTATCTTGATGGCATTGTGATAAGAACATACGGTCATGAAAGATTAATCGAGTTTGCAAATAATGCATCCATACCTGTCATAAACGGACTGTCTGACCTGTATCACCCCTGCCAGACACTTGCCGATTTGTTGACAATCAGAGAAAAGAAAGGCAGAATTGAAGGCATACGCGCGGCATACATAGGTGATGTTAACAATGTTACGAATTCATTAATTGAGGCTTCGGCCATATTGGGATTTGAGCTTGTAATAGCATGTCCGGAGGGATATGAACCGTCTTATGAAATCCTGGACTCTGTAAGAGATAAGGGTAAAGGGAATATTATTATAGTCGGAGATCCAGCTGAAGCGGCAGGTAAGGCCGATGTGATTTATACCGATGTGTGGGTAAGCATGGGACAGGAATCAGAAGCTGAAACGAAAAAAGACAGATTGAGAGGCTATCAGGTAAATTCATCGCTACTTGGCTGCGCGAAAAAAGATACAATTGTTCTGCACTGCCTGCCGGCCCACAGAGGAGAGGAGATAACTGATGATGTTATAGACGGGCCGAATAGTGCAGTATTTGATCAGGCGGAAAATCGCCTCCACACACAAAAGGCCCTCCTTGAGTTTCTTGTCAGATAATACCGAATGAAAAAAAACCTTTCCATAATACCGATTGGCGGAGTTGAGGAAATCGGCATGAATATGACCGTTTTCCGTTATGATGACGACATAATCGTCGTGGATGCCGGTCTCATGTTTCCGGAGGAAGATATGCTGGGAATAGATTATGTCATTCCTGACTTCAGCTATCTGATTGAGAACTCCGAAAAGATCAGGGCATTGATATTGACTCACGGACACGAAGACCATACTGGCGCATTACCTTTTCTTCTCAAGAAAATAGACAGACAGATACCGGTATATGCCACTCCTCTTACTTTGGGGATTATTAAAGCGAAGCTCAGGGAACACAATATAGAACATCAGCTACTTAATGCGGTAAAACCGCGGGATATCGTTGATGCCGGGGTATTCCGTATAGAGTTCATCAGGGTAACACACAGTATAGTGGATGGCGTCGGTCTCGGGATTCAGACTCCTCTTGGCAATATAGTCCACACAGCGGACTTCAAGCTGGACCCGACCCCGGTCGACGGAGAGTTGATGGACTTTCACAAGTTTACGGAATACGGCGAAAAGGGGACCCTACTGCTTCTTTCAGACAGCACAAACGCAGAAAAGGGTGGATTCACTTTTTCTGAAAAAGAAGTGCGGCGCGCATTTGAAGATATTTTCGTCAATGCAAAAGGGAGGATAATAATTGCTACTTTTGCTTCCAATATCCACAGGATACAGCAGGCAATAGATGTTGCCACAATGTTTAACCGAAAAGTTATACTGTGCGGGAAAAGTCTGGTTTCCAATGCCCAGATCGCACTGGATCTCGGTTATCTTAAAATACCCAGCGATACATGGCTTACACTCGATAACCTTAATTCACTCGCTGATAATGAAGTCACCATCATAACAACGGGAAGTCAGGGAGAACCCATGAGTGTACTATCCCGTATAGCCATAGGAGAACACAGGCATATCCGGATCAAGGAGCAGGACACCGTAATCCTTTCCGCCAAGATGATACCGGGCAATGAGCGTTCCATAGGAAAGATAATCAACCATCTGTTTCACAGGGGAGCGAATGTCATATATGAAAAAGTCTCCGAGGTGCATGTATCGGGTCACGCATCCAAAGAAGAATTAAAACTGATGCTGAACATGGTAAGGCCTAAATATTTTGTTCCAATACATGGTGAATACAGACATCTAATTTACCACAGCAAACTGGCTAAAAAATCAGGCATACCCGGAGAAAATATCTTCATAATGGAAGACGGCGACATACTCCGGATAGATGAAGACTCGGCTTCAATCAGCGGCAAGGTAAGCTGCGGCCGAATCTTTGTTGACGGCAAAAACGTCGGCAATATTGAAGATATGGTTCTGAGGGACAGATGGAAGCTGGCCCAGGATGGTATAATTATTATCCTTCTCACAGTTGAAAAATTATCCGCAAAGGTCATATCGGGGCCTTATATCAAAACAAGGGGTTTTGTGCTCGACGATACCTCCGAATACATTACTGAAACCTTAAGCCGGTTTATCCTGGAGTCCATAACTTCAATGGATGCAGATATAGTCAAGGACACTTCTCTGTTCAAAACAAAAATAAGAAATACCGTAAAGAAACACATTAAACAGAAATTCAATCAGAGGCCGATGATAATCCCGATAATTATGGAGGTTTAATAGTTTGGCTGAAGCTCTCATACTCGGTATAATACAGGGCATTACAGAATACTTACCCGTAAGCAGCACTGCACACCTGATACTCTTTACATGGTTCTTCAGGATAGGCGGTATAATGGATACACTGAGCTTTGACGTTGCCCTTCACCTTGGAACACTGATTGCCGTAGTCTTATACTTCCGCCGGGACTGGATTGCAATGTTAAAAACAAACCGAAAATTATTCGTATTACTTATGGTAGCAACCATACCCGCGGGTCTGGCAGGCTATCTTCTGAACGACTTTGCTGAAAGCAACCTCAGAAACCCTTTGATCATTTCAGTTGCGCTTATCATTGTATCTTTTATAATGTGGTGGTCCGAAAAATTCAGGAAATCCAGAGACATCGACCGGTTGACCGTTTCTGATGCAATTTTCATAGGTATCGCCCAGATATTTGCATTGATACCCGGCGTTTCACGGTCGGGAATAACCATATCAGCAGGACTGGCAAGGAATCTCGGAAGAGAGTCGGCAACGCGTTTCTCGTTTTTGCTTTCCACACCAATCATAGCAGGCGCTACAACTCTTCATTTAATGAAGATATTTAAGACAGGTTCTGATCACAATATGATGGTTATACTGGTGGGTGTTTTATCTTCGGCTGTAGCAGGATTATTCGCTATCCGCTTCCTGATGAATTTTTTCAAAAAGCATTCACTGCATATTTTTGTTTATTATAGAATATTACTGGGTCTCGTTATCATGACAACATTATGGCTGAGGGCATAAAAAGAAAACTCCAGGAAATACTGGGGATAACCTCCATATTAACAGGACTTTATCTGCTGTTGATACTTATCACTTATTCCAGATGGGATCCATCCCCGTTTACCGAATCAAGCCAGGTGATTCACAATCTCGGCGGCATAGTAGGTTCTTATCTTTCCGATATGTTTTTCAACCTTGTAGGTAAATCGTCATATCTCTTTCCGGTTACGCTGTGTATCTATGGAATTAACAGGCTTATGGCCAAAAAGAGATACAGGGTCAAGGCCGTCGGATTTGCTTTACTTATAGTATCTCTTTCCATTATTGCCTCACTTATCAACATGACATTCAAACTGAACTGGGAGGCAACGACAACCGGGCTGACCGGGGTAACGATCGGAAGCATTTTAATAAGATTACTGTCGATACCGGGAGCATACATAATAGCCCTGTCCCTCTTCTTTTCGGCTATAATTCTCCTGATTCCGGTAACCGTTGAATCGATGGTAAAAAAGATGAAGGAACAGGATTCAAAAAAATCCGTTCTTACGAAAGCCCAAAAAAAGGTTAGAAATGCGAAGCAGGTTAATCCTGTAATAAAGGAACCCATATTATCAGAGCCGGAACCGATAAAACAGCCACTCAGGCCCGCCTTTGACAGGCTAAATGAACATGGCACAGGGCCATACCGGCTTCCTTCGCCGGTACTTCTCAGTAAGTACGACTCTCATATAGAAAAACCCGACAGGGATCACTTACTGCAGATGGCTGAAACTCTCGAAGCAAGGCTGGAAGAATTCAATATCAGCGGCAAAATTACGCAGGTACTGTCCGGACCTGTAATAACGATGTTTGAGTTTGAGCCGGCGGCAGGAATCAAGATCAATAAAGTGGTCTCTCTCTCGGAAGACCTGGGCAGGGCGATGGGTGGAATTTCCGTAAGAATATCTCCTATACCGGGCAAAAGCCCGATAGGAATAGAAGTGCCAAACCTGTACCGAAGCATAGTCTCGCTGAGAGAAACCCTCTCTTCCAAAGCCTTCTGCAAGGCCCCTTCTAAATTATCAATGGCCGTGGGAGTTAATATTTACGGTAAACCACTAATTGCAGATCTTGTTAATATGCCTCACCTCCTCGTTGCCGGCACCACCGGATCAGGGAAAAGCGTATCACTTAATTCAATGATAATGAGCATCCTGTACAAGGCATCACCACTTGATGTCAAAATATTAATGATTGATCCGAAACTCATAGAACTTTCTGCTTACGAGAATATTCCGCATCTCGTTCATCCGGTAATTACACATCCCAGGGAAGCCACCGATGCTCTGAGAAAGATGGTTTTCGAGATGGAAAAGAGATATAAGATAATAGCCGAGCAGGGCGCAAAGAATATCGACAACTACAACAGGATGGTAAATGACGACCGGAAACTGCCATATATAGTAATTGTTATAGATGAGTTGGCCGACCTTATGTACACGGCTTCCAAGGAAGCGGAATCTGCAATTGTAAGACTGGCACAAATGGCCCGGGCATCAGGTATTCATATGATAATAGCAACTCAGAGACCTTCGGTGGACGTAATTACAGGCATTATAAAGGCAAATTTTCCTACACGTATCGCATTCCGCGTAACCTCTAAAGTAGACTCACGAACAATTCTGGACACTAACGGTGCAGAGCACCTTCTTGACAAGGGAGATATGCTGATGCTTTTGCCGGGGGCAAGGATCGTAAGGCTTCATGGCCCATTCATCTCCGAAGATGAAATAAAGGGCGTAACGGACTTCATCAGGGCCCAGCAAAACCCTGATTATGCCATGTTTGACTCTCTGGAAACAGAGATGGTCTCGGTAGAGCAGCAGAAGGAGGACGATGATAAGGATGAACTCTACCTGAAAATTATCGACTATGCCGAATCCATGGGTGAGATATCCATATCATCCATGCAGAGGAAATTCAAGATCGGATACAACCGCGCAGCCCGTATTATGGACCTTCTTGAAGAGGATGCTCTTGTGGGCCCGGTAAAAGGCGCAGGCAAACCAAGAGACTTTATCGGAAGAAGAAATTATTGATCCCCCGCAACACTTCTTCATATTGAGGGGAATTTGTCAGAGGACTTTTCCCTCTTCGGGGGATATTGAAACAGCCTCGTTTCTTTCCTCGCTTCCCGTTGTTTTTGCCACTATCAATTCTTTTTCCAGTTCATGGATGCGTCTCTTGCGTGTCCTGCCTTCCTTTGACTTCCTCCACCATGCAGGCAATAACAGAAAGATACCTGCGAATATCCCTGCTGCAAATGTTATGGCGAGGATAGATGCAAGCGGACCGGAAAACTTCCATACAATAAATGACAGTGAGACGACGGTCAGGTTCTGTATTGCAAAGATTGCGATTATCAAGGTAATAATCAGCGCAAGGAACATAAAAAACTGCATAATGTACCCCCTTCCTGCATATCGGAATGAATGAGAACCTTCATTAAGGTTGACCCACTCAAATAAGAAATTACGCCCCGGATAAGTCCTGGGATAATTATAACAGATAAAAACAATTACAATAAAGCAGGATAAGCCCCGGTTATCGATATTGACTTTTGAATGGCATTTCGGATATGTTAGCAAGTGCTTACATAATACGGTTTGGGGGTAACTTTGGATCACATTTCAGGATGCTTCCCCGGGGAAAAAGCTAAAAGGATAATAATGCTGGGGATAGCAGTGTTTTTTATAGCCTTTTGTTTTATACCGTATGATTCAATGGCCGTTACTCTCCGGGAAGGCCTCAAAATAGTAACATCGTCGGGCCGCGATGTGCAAATATCCGGCGAAGAAGAATACATGGCTGCCGCACGTGTGTCCATAGCAGGGGCCGCCCTGATGCCGGGCATCGATGTATATGCAAACCAGACATGGCTGCGATATCAACCGGAGGCAAAATTTTCCCCGTTCGGTCCCGTACCTATGAGTGAAAAGGACTATCTTACCTACGGATTTCGCCTGAGACAACTCATATACGATTTCGGGAAAACATCATCTCTCGTCAGGTCGGCCAGGCTCACCCTTAAATCGAAGAAGTTAAATACGGAGCGTGTAAGAAATCTTGCGGCCGTCAAGTTCATAACAGCCTATTTTAACCTCCTTGAATCCAGAAAGCTCCTGAATGTCGCCGAACAGCAGGTCAGGAGATTAGGAGAGCATCTGAGTGACACGAAGGCAATGTATAAAGAAGGTCTTATCACAAAAAATAATCTGCTCCAGGCCGAGGTGATGTTGTCGGATGCAAAACAGAAGAGGATCGATGCGGAAAACTTTTTCCAGTTAAGGGGTTCCGTGATTAACAGCATGCTCCGGAAACCCCTGAACGAACCTGTAGACATACAGGAGGTTGACAGGCGCCCCTTTACGGATTCAGGGCTCGAAGAGGCATGGAAGCTGGCGGAAGGTCAAAGGCCGGAACTCAGGGAGATGGAGACTGCAATAATGGCAATTGAAGCCGAACTGGAATCCATCAGGGTGGACTTCTTTCCTCAAATTTATTTGTCTGGTGGATATGAATACCAGGAAAACAGATACATGGTTCATGAGAATAACTGGTCCATTTCAGCCGGAGCCAGCCTGAATCTGTTTTCGGGCGGCGCAACAAAGGCAAAGATGAGACAGAAAGAGGCCCGTTTAATTACCCTCAAAGAGAAGAGGGGGAAACTGCTTGACATGATAAGGCTTGAAACTAAAAAAGCATATCTTGGCCTCAAGGCAGCCATGCACAAGATAAAGGTTACGGAGAAGGCCATTGACCAGGCAAATGAAAACCTGAGGCTCCAGCGACTGAGATACAAGGAAGGGGTGGGAACGGCCACCGACGTTACGGACGCCGTTACCCTTCTTACATTGGCCGGGACGAACTACTGGAACTCCGTATATCAAAGCAGAAAGGCAGAGGCAAGGCTTCTTTATTCTGTTGGAGAAGACCTGGTGGCTGCTTACTGCAATTAATTCATATTAAAACAACTCATATATAAACACATTACCGGAAAGAGCCGGCTATGGAGGAATATTTATGTCGGAAGATTCAGAGAACAGGACAGGAAACCACAGGAAGAGGTTTATCGTACTCGCAATATTCGCTTCTGTCCTGTTTATCTCCCTGTTGGCAGGCTTTTTTTATGTCAGATACAGAAATACCCACATCAGCACTGATGATGCATACATTAAAGGAACAATCCATACGGTTGCGTCAAAGGTATCCGGGACCGTTCTGAAAATTTACACTGCCGACAACCGATATGTAAAGAAAGGTGACCTGCTGCTGCAGCTCGACCCGGAGACTTTTCAGGAAAGGGTCGATGTAGCTGAAGCACGGACAGATTCTGAAAAGGCAAGGCTTGAATCACTCAAATCCAGGCTCATTACCACCCGGAAGACACTGACACAATTGAAGACCGCTGTGGCAGTCGCCGATGCGGAGATGGATGTAGTTAAAGCAAAACTTATTAATGCTGAAAAGGACTATGGCAGGGCAGATAGACTCATGAAGGAATCCGTAATCCCAGTCGACAAATTTGAGAATATAAAGACGGAATACGATGTAATAGTTGCCCGGTCAAAGGCCTCGCAGAAACAGATTGAACAGGCAGGTACGGCTGTTGAAACCCAAAAAGCTGTAATAAGTGAGATAAAATCCAATATCAAGGCTCAAAAGGAGAAAATAAGAGGAAAAATTGCATCACTAAAACTTGCAAGGATAAGTCTCTCATATACGAGGATTTGCGCACCGTCGGATGGATATGTAACAAAGAAGGCCGTCGAGTCCGGCAATCAGGTGCAGCCCGGTCAGCCGCTGATGGCTGTGGTGCCGCTTAACGACGTGTATATAGTCGCAAACTACAAGGAAACAAAGGTGGGCAGCATAAAACCCGGGCAACGGGTAAAGATAAAAGTAGACGCATATCCCGGCAGGGCTTTTTACGGCAGAGTCGGCAGCATCATGGCGGGAACCGGAAGTTCATTTTCATTATTCCCTCCGGAAAATGCAACCGGCAATTATGTGAAGGTTGTGCAGAGAATCCCGGTTAAGATCATACTCGAAAAAGAAACAGACCCGGAACATCTCCTGAGGATCGGCATGTCCGTTATTCCCACAGTCTACACCAAATAAACAAGTGGCTTGTAGCCATAACTGTTATGCTTCCTACGCTGATCGAGATTATTGACACCTCTGTGGTCAATGTCTCTCTCAATCATATCAGAGGCTCTCTCTCTGCGGGCATAGACGAGGCCACATGGGCGATAACTGCATATCTCGTATCAAATGCCATCATTATTCCCATCACGGGGTGGCTGAGCAGGCTTATCGGGAGAAAAAAATATCTTGTCTCTTCAATTATTATGTTTACCGGCAGTTCCTTCCTGTGCGGATCTGCATGGAGCCTCAGGTCACTCATTATTTTCAGGATAATCCAGGGCATAGGCGGCGGGGCATTGCAACCGCTCAGCCAGTCCATCCTTCTTGAAGTATTTCCCCCTGCCGAGCACGGCATGGCAATGGCGATATTCGGCATGGGGATAATGTTCGGACCCATTGTCGGGCCCCTTCTCGGAGGGTGGATTACCGATACCTGGTCATGGCGCTGGATATTCTATATCAATGTCCCTATTGGAATAATCTCCGTAGTCCTGACGCTTCTTGTCATTCGTGATCCGTCTTATATGAAAAGGATAAAAATGAAGATAGATTACTGGGGATTGATGTTTCTCGCCGTTGGTCTGGGATCGCTTCAACTGGTTCTTGACAAGGGTCAAAGGGAAGGCTGGTTTTCATCGCCCGTTATAGTTTCATTTTCAGTGATAATGGCCGTATCGCTGATACTTTTCATTATCCAGGAGGTCTTTGCAGAACATCCCATTATAGACCTGAGGCTCTTCCGGGACCGTACTTTTTCGACCGGAAACATTCTCATGTTCTTTGCGTTTTTCAACCTGTTCGGAAGCATCGTGCTTCTCCCGATATATCTTCAAACTCTTATGGGCTATACCGCCTTTCTCGCGGGACTGGTTCTCGGCCCGGGTGGCGTAATGACGATGATCGCGCTGCCCATAGCCGGATTTTTTGTGGCAAAACATAATCCTAAAATAATACTTGCCTGCGGAATCGCAATAAGCGCCCTCTCCACCTATCTGATGTCATCATTTAATCTTCAGGCGGATTTCTGGACCATTGTGTGGCCGAGGATTGTACTCGGGACAGGCATGGGATTCCTGTTCATACCGCTTACCACCATGACCCTCTCGCACATGCCGAAAAAAAGAATGACGGAAGCGACTGCCATGTATAATCTTCTGAGGAATATCGGGGGGAGTGTAGGAGTGGCATTCGTAACCACTATAACAGCCCGGAGGGCACAATTTCATCAGGCACGGATGGCGGAGCATCTGAGCTCTTTTGAGCCGGCATTCCGTACTGTCAGGGGGAAAATCGCTGCTATACTGCAGTTTACCGGACTCTATCACATTCCGCCCGACGCCCTGATCTACGGTGAACTCCAGAGGCAGTCTCACATGCTGGCATTCAACGACGCATTTTACCTTCTCTCCGTGTTAATGATCATGATTTTGCCTCTTGTCCTATTCATGAAGAAGGTAAATGGATAGCGAGCGTATTCCCCGTGGTCTCATCACGGGGAAGGTCAATAATATTTTTTTACCCCCCTTTAGAAAAGGGGGGGCAGGGGGGATTTGAATCAGGGAAAAACATAAGCGATATGGAGTCAATTGTAATTAAAAAAATCTCCCCTAACCCCTCTTTGCCAAAGAGGGGAAAAGTATCAGGGGGTCTTTACCAATTTCAATGGATAGCGGGCGGATGGGAGCGAATATAATAATGCAAAGTTCCCTGCATTAGATTACCGGTGGCCTGCCTGTCTGCGTGCCGCACGCAGACAGGCGGAGCCGCTGAGAAGATCAATTCCGGCTGAAAGAAAGTAATAAGAAGGGGTTACTCACATTTCTGGATATATGCCTGAAGAAAATTCATCCTCTTACTGATCATGTCCTTTTCTTTCTCATCCGTTGTAAGTAACCTGAGGATTGCATAATCACGAATGACGAACATGGTCCAGCCGTGGCTTCTGTCTATTTTAAGGGCATTGTCGATATATTTTCTGTTTTTTGTCCTGATGGCTGCCTTTCGCTGCATTACTGAACGGTATATATCATTCGGGGCATTGCCCGGTTCGATTACATCACCGGCACCTGAACGCAGGTCATCAATCTTCTTTTTTTGGCCCGTACAGCGCCCGACATCCGCAAATTTTTCCGCCTTGTCGAGTACTTTCTCTTCAGAAGCATCGACATAAGCCAGGAAGAGATACCTCTGTATGTATGCATCCGAGATAGAACATATGTTATCAATCTTCGCAAAAAGATCTATTGCCTGATCAAGGGCAATCTTCGCATCACACAGCCGGCCTTCAAGGAAATATTCCCTGAACGACTCCATTTCATCAAGCGCCTGATTTTCAATGGGAGGAGGATATTTCCCGGGGGTTGAACACGAAAAAACAAGTAGAGAAATAATAGTTACAAGTATAACTCTTTTCATGGTTTCGGAAGTTCCGGGAGTTCTCTCCTCTTATTATCAGGGGCAAGGGGCCACGTATTGTTGAGCTTCAGCAGCAAATCACTGCCGAGCCTCAGGGTGTACTCACCCTGCCTCCTGAGAAGATAAAGATTTCGGGTAGATTTTGAAATGTCATCGAGAATCGGGGTCAACTTATCATCCACAACGGAATTGAGCTGTGAACCAAGTTTTACATAACTGTCTTCCAACAGGGAAAATTTGTCAAGCATCCCTTCCACTTTATCCCTGCTTTCGTGATCATAGAACAGATAAGGCACCGCTCCCTTCCCGCTTTCCAGTTTTTCCCCTATTTTACTGAGAGACCCTAAAAACATCCTGAAGTTTCCCTTTTTCGAACTTAAATCATCGGATAGAATCCTGATGTTTTCCACTATCCTGCGCAGGTCTTCCATAACGGGCTTGGCCTGCCTGATAATCTCATCAATTCCTCCTTCAAACTCCAGTATAAATTCGGAATTTTCAGGCATTACCGGCTTATCCTGAGATCCAACCGTAAACCGCAGATACGGATTCCCGATCATGCTCTCCTGGTTAAAAAATACCCTGCTGTCACTTCTTATCCACTTCTGGTATTTTTTGAGAATATCCAGCGTAAGCACTATCTTGCCTTTATCATTCAGGGCAACCTTTGACACCTCACCCATTCTGAAACCTTCAAACTTTACCGGCATACCTGCAAACAGCCTTTCTCCCGTAGAAGATATGACTTTGTAACTGATCCTCTTGGCAAAAAGATCTTTCTTGTAACCTACATATAAGAGAGCAATAATAGTAAACAGAATAACTGCAACAACGAGAATTCCTATCTTTATTTCGATATATCTAAAGCGGTTTTCGTCAGTCAAGGACAACCTCCATATCGTGCTCCCATTTAACATTTCGTCCCTCACTCATACCGACCCACATATTTCTTTCCGTTCCGGCAACCTCCCTGAATAAGGGAAGTATTTCCCGGAATTCCCCTATTGTAACCGAATTCTTAAAATCGCCTATAAATACAAGCCCGGGGTTCATTGCCAAAGCCCGGACAAACATCGCCTTAAAAAGATCGGTCTCTCCCACAACTTCCTTTCTTTTCAAAACAACACCTTCCAATCCAAGTCGGTTAATATAATGAGACACCCTGTCAACAGCTTCCACTTTATTGAGATGTTCATGATACTCAAGAGGAAGAATTATGTTTTCTATTATACTCAGATTGGAAATAAACGGAAAGTATTCGAAAACAAATCCTACTGTTGAAGGTAAAGCGCCCTTTCCGGACAGGGACATCATAATATGCTCAATAAAGTTCCTTATCTCCGCATCGCGAATATATGCGATCTCAATATCTTTGTGTGTGTCGAACTGATATTCTTTATATGAAATTAGCATATCTGATCATGTCATACAACAAATCAAAGGTAACAATAAGCATCATCTGCGTTACAAGACCATGGATAAGATAAACCGGCACTTCTGAGATGGAATGCTCAACGCTCAATCCGTCTCTGATTGCAATAAGTGCTATAATATGGCCAAAAACAAAGGATTTAACATAAACAGTTACAAAATCCATTATAACCGCCGAACCTGCCATCTTCTCTATATAGTCATAAAAAGAGACATTATTCAGATATCCAAAAGCTATGAATCCTCCCAGCAGGGCAACAGAACAGAACAGAACAGCAAGAAGGACATTTGAAACTATCATGGCGGCAAACCTGGGGAAGAAGAGATAATCATACATATCGATACCGAGACTCCTCAATGTATCCAGTTCTCTATTCAGTTTCATCAATGCAATCTCGGAAATAACAGCGCTTCCCGACCTTATCATGACAAGGATTGCTATGAAGACAGAAGACAACTCATTCACTATTATGAGAATGATGAATCCGCCTATTTCTTCATGAGCGCCGAGTACAGTAAAAAAATGGACGACATAATGCACTATGACGGCGCCCACCACAAATGCCACTGCAACAACCATTGATACCGGCTGCACTGAGGTAAAATAGACCTGTCTGAGAAATATCCGGATACCGGCCGGCCTGAAGAGAGTTCTGAACCCGTGGGATATCTTCCAGAAAATAACTGCAATATCGGATATCAGGGTACATTGTCTGAGGACAAAAGAACCGGGTTTTCTTAGTATAGCCTGAAGCATACCATCCTTACAGTTTCATTTCCTCCCGATCCCGAAATATTCAAACCCGAGTTCCTTCATCATGCCGGGCTCATACACATTTCTGAGGTCAAAAAAATACGGTTTTTTCATATTATCCCTGATTTTCTTAAGGTCAAGGTTTCGGAACTGGTTCCACTCAGTGATGAGAAGGCCTGCGTCCACGCCTTTCATTGCTTCATAAGCATCCTTACAATACTTTACAGATGGAAGAAGTTCTCTTGCATCATCCATTGCGACAGGATCAAAAACCGCAACAGATGCGCCCTTATCAAGGAGTATTTTTATAATATTAACAGACGGGGCCTCCCTCATATCATTGGTATTCGGCTTGAATGAAAGGCCGAGCACGCCGATTTTTTTCCCCTTTATGCCTTCAATCGTTTCAGAAATCTTTCGGACAATGATATCCTTTTGTCTTTCATTTGCCACGACAGCGGACTTTATAACACCGAGTTCAACCTTGTGTTTATCGGCGATCTGTAAAAGCGCCCTTGTGTCTTTCGGAAAGCAGGACCCCCCGAAACCCGGCCCGGGGTGAAGAAATTTGCGGCCTATTCTGCCGTCCAGCCCCATGCCCCTGGCAACCATATGTACATCTGCACCCACCTTTTCACAGAGATTTGCTATCTCATTAATAAAAGATATCTTTGTTGCAAGAAAAGAGTTCGATGCATACTTAATCAGTTCTGCGGTCTCAATGTTTGTTACGACAAATGGTGTCTCAATAAGGTAAAGGGGCCTGTAAAGATCTTTCATTATGGCAACAGCCCGCTCACTGTCGGAACCTACAATCACCCTGTCCGGTCTCATAAAGTCTTCTATTGCGGCGCCTTCCCTCAGGAATTCGGGATTCGATACAATATCGAAGTCCACCTTTTGTTTCAGTGATTCCTTTATTCTCTTTCTGATCCTTTCACCTGTACCAACCGGAACCGTGCTTTTAGTTACAATGACCTTGTACTTTTTCATACAAGCCGCAATCTGCCCGGCTACCTCATCCACGTAATGAAGGTTCGCAGAACCATCGCCCCTCGGAGGAGTGCCTACAGCAATAAATATGACACGGGATGAACCGACCGCTTTCCCTATCTCCGTAGTAAAAGTCAGCCTTCCCTGTTCCACATTTCTCTTTACAAGTTCATCAAGCCCAGGCTCATAAAAAGGTATCTCACCTTTTTTTAATTTCCTGATTTTTTTTGAATCCTTGTCGACACAGGTCACATACACACCGAACTCGGCAAAACATGCCCCTGTAACAAGTCCCACATAACCCGTTCCAATTACACTGATGTGCATCCTGCCTCCTTTTCAATCTCAGATACTATTTCTTGAATCACACTCAAAATGCCCTCAATAATTCCCGCCGGTCAGTTCAGCCGTTATATAACCTATGGGGGCCTTTGTCTTCAGTTTCACAGGAATATTTCTCCCGTCGTTGGTCAGCCATATGTAAATAGCGCCCTTTCTTCTGAATATTCCCTCCGACTTTAAAATGGGCTTGATAACAATAGTATCGAATACACCTGCGGGTACTTTAACTTTTTCCCTTCTGAGTACCTGCACCTTTACATTCCACATCTTTTTGCTGTCAAAAACATTGACATTCACCGGAATTCCGACCTTCAGGTCCAATCTTCTTACGTAATAGAAGGCAGACAGGGGATCATAGGTATTCCCCGGAATCCCGTACTCGCTCCGGCTGCCTTTTTTATGATCCATATATACAGCCTTGCCGGCTGCCTGGTCAAATGCAACCTCTTTATCCTTCCTGTGCCTTCCTTCCCTGCTCTTCAAGCGATAATTAATCGAATAACCGAATTTACCGTGATCGCCGTCTACTATACACTTCACCCTGTCATCAACCCTGTAAAAAAAAGAAATAAACTTGTTGGAAACAGCCCTCAATTCTATGACAAAAGTACCGTCTGAATTATTTATTTTAAGTACGGCTGAACCCGCATTAATACCAACCCAATCCAGACCGAATTCCAGTCTCTCGGGGACATTGAATCCATACGCAGCCGAAGATAAAAACAACGAAAAAAATAAAACTAATCTGATTATATACCAATTCATATGTATTCCAAATTCACCACGCTTGGGTATTTTACATCATTCAGCTTCCAAAACTGTTATTCCGACCGTTTATTAATCCAGGTCTGGATCAATTTATGCATTTTGATAAACCTCTCTACAGCAGGATGGCCATCTCCAAGCCTCTCGCTGAATGACATTAATGCCTCATCGAATTCTCCCATGACATCACCTTTTGCAAGATTGTCGGCATATGCCACGATAATCTCTTCAGGCGTTTCCGGAATATAGTCTTTTGGAGGCAATCCAAGGCTTATCGCCTCATCCCTGGTGATGCCTGCACCAATATGCCTCTCTATTATCCTGACAACCTCTTCTCTCAATCCCATACTCTTCGCGATACCGGCACCGGCGACAGCATGGTCAATTCCATGGGTAACGGATCTTCCGATATCGTGATTAATACCTCCTTTTTTGATGAGTTCCTTATCAACAGGCACATTTACCATTTTCGCAATCTCAAGAGCCTTTTCAGTTACAGCAATACAGTGACGTATGACATTTTCAGCGCATCCCGCTTCCTTAAGATACTTCAGGTCCTCATCATCTATCATGCATTCACCCGCTCTTCTGAGAGTTATGATTTTGATATTTTAATTTAAGTTTAAGACCATAAGCAACAGATTTATACGGACTGAAAAAAGGCTGAAGCCTGAAGGAAAGGTTTAAAAGCATATTCAGCCGCGGATTTACACGGAGAAACACGGATAGAAATATAAAAGTCATTTAAATCCGTTTTAATCTGCGGATATCTGCGGCTAATTGAAGTTTTTAGTCTGTGCGAGTCTGTGGCAAACAGGTTAGGGGTTAGGGGTCAGTGGTTAGGGGTTGATAAAAAACTAATCCCCAATCCCTCATTAATGGTTATGGTTTTATTACTTACGAAAATACCGGAAGAAGCAAAATCTTTAATCTTATTTATTATGCAGATATTTATAGATTTGCCTTGATCATGGAAAAAATGTAAAATAATAAAACTTTTTATCAGGAGTATAATCTATGCCTTCATTCGATGTAGTTTCAGAAGTAAATATGCACGAAGTCACAAATGCGGTCGACCAGGCTAACCGTGAGGTTGCAAACCGTTTTGATTTCAAGGGTACCAATGCCGGATTTGAACAGAAGGATTCTGAAGTAAGTATGTCGGCGGAGTCGGATTTTCAATTAAAACAGATGCTTGACATCCTTGAAAACAAACTGGCAAAGCGTGGCGTGGATATTGCGTGCATCAAGGTGGACACCCCGGAAGTAAGTGGTAAAGAGGCCCGTCAGAAAGTAACACTGCGACAGGGCATAGATACCCCCCTTGCAAAAAAAATGATCAAGATGATAAAAGATACCAAGTTAAAAGTCCAGGGATCCATTCAGGGAGAAAAAGTGAGGGTATCAGGCAAGAAAAGGGATGACCTCCAAAAGATAATAGTTTTGCTGCGCGAGGCTGAATTCGAGATCCCTTTACAATTCGTTAATATGCGTGATTAACCGGATTTATTATTGCCACTTTCCGGACAGGCTTTCCCGCTTTCTTTTAAAACAGATTCAGGGTTATTTATACTCTCAAAGAAAATGGGAAGAAGGAACCTGAACACAACTGCAGCCTTATCTCTTATTCCTTTTTTTTCAGAACTTTCTATTCTTACATTATATTCCTCTGATATTTTCTTGCTGATAATGGGCAGTATTTTCACAGAAAGTGCCATGGTATCAAAAAAACTTTTTACCGGCAAACCCATCTTTTCTAACGGACTCAGAATTCTACCCATAGCATTAATTGCATCTTCAAGAGTGGTAACAATTGTAAGAAATTTTGCGCCGGCAATCAGCAGAAATACCCTCAATGCCCTTACAGAAGCCATGTACATGCCTTCCTCAGTTATAACCAGAGGCCCGATTTTATATAATATTCTACCGGGATTAAAAAGAAGATTACTAAGAAATGTGACCGACAGAAACAGTGCAATCGGAACTACGCCGGTCTTCAACTTTCTGTAGGGAAGTATAATCATAAGGATAAAAAGCAGAGCAGACGCAACCAGTATAATTTTAAGATCAGCTATTATGAATACAGCGACAGTATAGAAAATGTATCCGATAATACATAATTCAGGAAGCAATACAGTTACCTGCTGGCGAGTTTCGGCATGTCGGGCAGGGTCGAGAGGAATGTATTGATGGCCTTCGCAATAGCATATGCTATATTATTTCTGTATGAAGATTTTCTCAGCATCTTCTCCTCTGACCGGTTTGTAATAAATCCGACTTCGGCCAGCACTGAAGGCATGTCTGTGTAAAGCACGTAAAAACGCGCATATTTAACGCCGAGGTCCCTTATCCGGCGCTTATACCTTACACGCAGATTCCTGACCATCGACTTCTGAACATAGTGAGCCAGCCTCATTGATTCCTCCCTCTTGAACTGTGTATCCAAAGAGGCGAGAATCTGGTCCTCAACGGTCTCCTGTGCTTTCTGTTTCTCCAGTGAAATCGCATTCTCGCGTGCAGCAACCCTCTGATATTCGCGGTTATTGGTAAAATTGAGAAACCATGTTTCTATACCTTTTGTCATTCTTTTTCTGCTCGCATTTACATGAATGGAAATAAAAAGATCGGCATTTTTCTTATTTGCGAATTTAGCCCTGTCCTTCAGTTCAATAAAACGGTCACTATTTCTGGTAAGATAAACTTTGACGGCATATTTTCTCTCAAGGACTTTTTTAAGCTTCTTCGCTATATCAAGCGCCACGTCTTTTTCCCGCAATCCTCTTCGACCTATTGCGCCCGGATCGCGCCCGCCGTGACCGGCATCAACGACTATTATCCTTTTTCTAGGAACAAACTTCTCATTACGGTTACCGTAATTTATATCAATAACAAGCCTGTCGGGTTTTTCAAGTGTATACACATTATAATCATCGTATGACAGCAATCTGAGAACTATCCTTGTCGTGGAATGATTATATCTACTGATCCTGATAGCCTTAACGGCTGAGTCGTTAACCGCCAGACTTTTATTACTAAATGACGCCGGCGCTGTATAATGCAGGTCGAAATACAGTCTGTCGGGAAATTTCAGGAGATTCTGCTTGTAATCTATCTTGCCGTCGCACTCAACGACTATTCTTGTAAATCTGCCATTTGAACTGAAGCGTATATCTCTGATATTGTTTTTGACACTGGACGAATATGAAACCAATGGAAGGAATAAAACCAGGATTGCAGCAACAAATAATCGAATTGCAAATCTTCTTAAGAACAATATTTACCTCCCAACAAATTATACCGCTTATACCGCCTGAACAGAATCGACCTCGGGGACTTCCTGTTTAAGTGTCTTCTCTACCCAGTTCTTCATGGTCAACGTTGACATCGGACAGGTACTGCAGGAACCTGTCAGTTTCACATATACAGTTGAACCCTTTATATCTATGAGTTCTATATCGCCTCCCTCTCTCTTCAGACCTTCCCGTATTCTCTCCAGTGCGGAAAGCACTTTTTCCTTCATTGCAGCCTCCAATACGTATATATAAATGATAAAACAAATATTTCGATAAATCAAGCTAAAAATTACATTATCTTAAAGTAAAAGATTAAGAAGTTAAATTTTGCTCTTATACTTATTGTCAAATTCAACTATTTGCGGTCTTATTTTTTACAAAGTGCAGAAGGATCAGGCCCGATATGAATAAAACTGCTATTGATAAAACAGCCGGCCTCTGACTTTTGAAATGTTCCGACAATATACCAAATATAAGGGGGCCGATAATGGATGATGTCTTGCCAACTGTAGAATAGACCCCGAAGAACTCCGCCTCTCTCTTTGCCGGGATAAAAAGCGCGTAAAATCCCCGTGAAGCAGCCTGTATGGTTCCAAGTACGCATCCGGCAAATGAAGCAATAATATAAAAACCCGGCTTTGTCTGAACATAATATGCAAAAACAGTTACTGCCACCCAGACAAGAAGTGAACCCTGCACAACTCTCCTGGCCCCGAGACGGTCTGTCAGCGAAGAGATTATTAATGATCCGATAAGAGCAAAAAACTGTACTGCCAGAAAAAGTGTAATCACCTCAATCTTCGAAAAACCTAAAGTGCTCACTGCAAAAATACCCGAAAAAACGATGACGGTATTTACTCCATCAGTATATAGGAAATAGGAAAGAAGAAATAAACGCGAATTCTTTTCAGTAACCAAGTGCCGTATCGTCTCAAGAGTCTGTTTCATGCCTCCCAGGGCTGACCTGAGGATACTTTTCTCCCGGGCATCACGTGGCATATTCAAAAAAACAGGTATGCTGAAAATGCCGAAGAGCAATGCAACTTCAATCCATACATATGAAATCGTTCCTTTGCTGATCAGGTACATTGCAATCAATAGTGCCACGATGGAGCCTGCATATCCAACTCCATATCCCAGAGCGGACACCTTTCCATAGTCTTTCCTTTCCACGATTACAGGAAGAAATGAGTTATAGAATACAAATCCTCCTTCTACACATATATTCGCCATGACAATCAGAAAGAATCCGTAAACTATCATCCCCGGTCTGATGGTAGTAAATAGTAAAACAGCGGTTATCGCACCCAGAGTCAATATGAGCAGAAATGACTTTCGTCTGCCGCTTACATCCGCAATACCGCCAAGGATGGGGGAACCAACGGCCACCAGAAACATGCTGAGCGATATGGCCCTGCCCCACCATAAATCTCCAAGACCTGCGGTATTGCCCACTATGACAGTTGCATAATAGACCGGGAATATAACTGCTGCGATTACAGCAGAGTACGATGAATTGGCAAAATCAAAGAGCGTCCATGCTATAATTTTCTTCTTCATAAATTCACTATATCCCGAATCCGGCGATAAACATTGCCGGATAAAGCGTTTTTCGGTATTGCCCGGATTCTTTATTCTTCGATATTGACTGGAATAATTCCTAAAGAAGATACTCGGCAAGGTTAATGTTATATTTATTGGGATCAAGAGTTTTGTAAATACTTCTCACGAAATTACCCGACTGGTCTTTCTCCGAAAGATCAAGGACATAGCCCTTAACCTTTTTACCCTGGCTGTTGACAATCACAAGGACACGCGGCCTGTTGCCATAAAGGGGATTTGCTTCATGGACCAGCCCCATCTCCCGTGACTTCAGGAAGACCAGAGTCCCTATGGGGTACACCCCAACCATATTTATGAATACCTTCAGCAGAACAGGATCCAGCATATTGCCGGACCTGTCAACCATAACGCTTAAAGCCTTGTCGGGCCTCAACGGCGTTCTTGAATAAACCCTTGCAGATGTCATTGCATCATACTGGTCGCAAATTGTAACTATCCTTGAATAGAAATCGAGTTCTTTTGTAAATCTCGCGACAGGATACCCCTTCAGGTTATAATTAAGATGATGCTCAAATGCAACAACAGCAGCTTTGATGGATGTATTATCAAGGCCTTTGAGCTTCAGGGCTGCCTTGGCACCCCAAAATGGATGTTTCTTTACTATCGCCCACTCCTGCTCGGTAAAACTTGAAGGTTTATTTAGCACATCGGGCGGAACATTCATTTTGCCCAGGTCATGAAAAAGGGCAACAAGCCCCAGTTCGGTAACCGCTTTCTTACCCAGGGCAAGCTTATGACCCAAAGCAATAGCCAGTATACTGACATTTACAGAATGGTGATAAGTATAATCATCGTAATCCTTGATAGCTGTCATTCCCATGAGCAGCTGTTCTTCTTCAAGCAACATATCCACCATGGACTCGACAACTCTCTTCGACCTTTTCATGCTGATCTTTTCACCGGACTTGATCTTGCTGATAATTCCCTTACTGAAAGAGACAGCATTAAAATATGTCTTTTTAACCACTTTCCTGATATCACTGTCGCCTTCTTCTGTTACATGCCTGAGCCTTTCAATATCAATGTTCCGGCTGTCCTGCATTAACTCCGACATGGCATCAAACCTGTCGTCTGCTTTCAGGCACCCGATAAACGCCCTGATGAGTCTCTGAACGTCTACGGGGCTGATGATGCCCTTAAACCTCACGGTACCTAACCCTCTGTCCTTGAATTCCTTCATAAGGTAATCAAAATTAAGAAGGAATTCTACAGAGTACCTTACCCTTGTTTCATTAATATGGAAAAATTCACCTACAACTTCTATCTCTATCATTCCCTCAGACTCAATAAACGGATTTATCGCGGAGATAAACTTTTCGGCGGCAGAAAGTACGGCAACATTTGACGGAGAATGAAACTGTGCAGATCTGAATACTACTGCAATCTGATTTATGAGATTTTTTGCTTCCCTGTTAAGCTCTTTTTCCGGATGCTCCATAATCTATCCTCTTTATCGCTGTATTAGCATACTCCCGTATAAGAGCGTTTCTTGTATTCGCAAATTTTTCCAATACTTCCCTGGCTTCATTGCCGCCTATGAGACCAAGGGCATAGGCAGCGCAAGCCCTGTTTTCGTTAATCCTGGCTCTTCTTAAGAAAGGCTTTTTTTTGATAGTCTTTATCAAAAATTTAATAACATCACTATCATTCCACACGGAAACAGATTCAAAAAACTCCTTTTTTTCATTAAAATCTTTGCTCTTAAATGCAGAAGAAGACATCTCTTCAATCAATATTTTTTTTGCATAAGGAGACATGGTCTCGGCAAGAGATCTTGCAGTTATTCTTCTCACCGAGCTCTCGGTATCCTCCAGGTAAATTCTTAAATTATTGACAACTTCCGCACCTCCAAGGTCCCCAAGGGCCTTTATCACCTCTTTTCTGACCCTGATGTCGTTATGCCTCAATTTCTTCGTCAGATATTCTACAGCACGTTTGTCTTTTATATTTCTCAGGACATATATAATATTTCTTACTACATACCACCTTCTGTCATTCAGACCTTTTGCAACAGCAGCTACATCCTTCCTGCCGATAATTGCAAGGTCGTTAATAATAACTTTCCGTGCGTGGATTGTCTCAAGTTCTCCGAGAATCTTTATTAAGGCCGGGATAGCCGATTTATCCATGTATGAGCACAACTCACTTGTAAACTCTTCATCACTTGCTGCCCGGCTGTCGAGCAATTCCCCCAGGAACTTTATAACCCTTTCAGAATTGATATACGACGATACCAGCCTGAGATGCGGCCTGAGCGCTTCAGGACTTGCAGATGAATGCATTAATTCATCAACTTTTTTAAGAATTTCGACCGCCATCTCGATATGATTATTCTGAATGGCATAATCAATTGCACTTCTGAAAAAGGAGACAACATCAACCAAATCATTTTTCTTCTCACACAAATATAACATCTCAAACAGAAGATATATCAACTTATGAATAAAATATCCGGTATCCTTGTCAAGCTCTTCCCTGAGCTTTGCTATATCTGTCTCATTCAGTGGAACAACCGGAACATATGTAATATCTTCCTCATCGGAAACCTCACTATAAGCCTTTAAAATATCATCCTCGCCGGCTGCCTGCTCCTTGACCTGCCGTGCGGCAGTTTCTTCATAATCATCCTCATCTGAAAGAAATGTCTCATCTACGATATAGGAAATATTCTGAAAATCCCTTTCCCACATTAATGTAACTACATCATCATCAATAACTTCCTTATCAAAATCCTGCATAATAATCCTGAAAAAGTCCTCCAGTTCCTGCTTACTGAGACCCTTTCTAAATACTATCTCCCTGATGCCGTCCTTGAAAAAGAACAGGGCAAGGTTATCATCCTTTCCCGGATTATAGTAAACCTGTTCACCGTCGTGGATTATTTCGAGCTGTTTGATCCTGAATATCAGTTCACCATAATAATCGAGGAATTCCGTAAAGGCATTGTAAGCCGCATCAACAGTCTTAATGTAGACAGGATTGTTCTCAGGATACATCCTGAGATTTTTCTTTGATTTGATAATGTTTTGAACTATATTTTTTGAAATTTTTGTACTTTCAGCATCCATAAAAAATTACCGCAGACTTCGATCATCGGGCAAACAAGGGTTTCAAGACAATCCGAGCCGTCTCTCTCTTGCAAAGTTCTTAATAATCATGGCAGCGGAATAGAGTCTCTGCAATCTCATATTCCTCCACCTTATTGAAGCTATATCACCATGTTTTATCGGTTCCCCGCGGATCTCCGACTGCATCTTCAACAATTCTTCATACAGTCCCTTAATAACATCGGATTCCAGCGGCTTAAGGAACAGGGGATTTACTGCAACATAACCCTCGGAAACATCAAAGGCAATGGCCTTAAAACTCTTTCCCCTTATATTAGCCATCTTCAGTTTTTATCTTAGGCTTAATCAGTTTTGATGCTACTATACCGATTTCATACAATATCAGTATCGGCCCGGCCATGAGTGTCTGGTTGAAGGCATCGGGGGTGGGTGTCAGTACAGCTGCGATGATAAAGGCTATCAATATTGCATATTTCCGGTTCTTTGCAAGCATCTTCGGCGAAACAATTCCCATCTTCGTCAAAAAGACAATAATTATCGGAAGCTCAAATATAAGACCGAAAGCGAGGATAAACTTGAGACAGAAATCAATATAATCACCAACCGCTATCTTGGGCACGAGGATCTTCGTCTTATCCATCTTGTATCCAAGTAGAAATCTCAATGCAAAGGGAAGCACAACAAAAAAACAGAATGCCGATCCCATTACAAAAAGTGAGGAAGCTATAATTATAAAGGGACCTACATACCTCTTCTCTTTTGTGAACAGTCCGGGAGCCACAAATTGCCATATCTGAAACAGAATGACCGGAAGTGAAAGAATGAATGCGGCCACCATTGAGACCTTTATATGCATCCAGAAAGCCTCGGCAGGGCGAAGAAAGATAAGAGAGTGGATTATAGCCTTTGCAGGAATAAAGTTTAAGAATGGATAGTTGGCATGAAAAACAAGCTTGTATTTCAAAGGCATTATCAGAACATCAAAAAGATACTCGGAATAGTAGAAAAAAACTGAGAAAAAAATCAGAAGCGCTATCAGTGAAATGATTATTCTCTTTCTTAATTCAGAAAGATGCTCGATAAACGGCATTTTTTCTTCAGCCATCTACATCTTTCTCCTCGCCTGTTTTGGGTGGCTCCTCACTCTTCGTTATATCATCGCTTTTAACTCCGTTATAATCCTGCTGTTTATCTTTTATCGGAGGCTCCTCTTTTAAATCAGTCACCTCCTCAGGAATCTGTTCCTTAACATCCTCTACCTCTTCATTAATCTGGTCCTTTATGCCGGCCATCGATTTTTTGAGCTCTGCAATACCCTTTCCGAGCGTCCTGCCCAGTTCCGGGAGTTTCTTGGGACCGATCACCAGAAGCGCCACAACAAAAATAACTATAAGTTCCTGCATTCCAAGGTCAAACATTTTATCGCCTATCCATATTATATAAATATATAAAACAAAATAATCTTCCTGCTTATACAGAAATTTACTGCACGTGCCACTTATCCCTCATTCCAACCTGGCGGAACGGCGGATTATATTAAATATAACCATTCCAAATATGACAGTCTCGTAAAAAAGTCAAAAACAACATATTATGTCATTCTGAACTTGTTTCAGAATCTCGAAAAATCAACGTGTTATGAGACCCTGAAACAAGTTCAGGGTGACAGTTAAAGACTTTTTACGAGTCCATCAAATATAATTCATGTTTATTGTATATCAGACCGGCCTTGAGAAACAATAGAAAAAAATCCGATATAGTAAAAGTTACAGATTATCCCCTGCATTATTATTCTTCCTGAAAATAAAATTAAAAGAAACCGTCAGCCTGAACTCCGGGTCATGCCCTTTAAAATCATATCCGGCTCCCAGGACAGTGTAAACATTCTCCGCAGTCCTGATTCTATACCCGAGCCTTCCTTCGACCGAGTCAAAGCCGGCAGTAAAATAACTGTCAACTGCATATAATTCAGCGACTATATCAAAATCATGTGCAGAGCGTAAGTCCAATCCCCAGATCAGCTCCAGTTGCTTACTGTAAGAACCATCAAATGGGACGGAGTAAATAAGGTTCAGACTGCTGCTGAACGGCCCCAACTTCTTACTGATAATAAGGCCCGCACCTGCGGCGCCGCCGGTGGTAAATTTATTCTTGCCGGTGGGAAGCGAAAATTTCAGCAAATAAGCCACTGAAGGACCGTATTTGTTCTCTTTGAAAAAACGTTGTTTAATTCCAGCGCTTATATCTTCCAGGCCGTCCAAAGAATTATTCCACTCAATAAGATAAGGAATTGTCAATAGAAACTCCGTACCGGAAGAAATTCCATATCCTCCATTTATCGTCGCCCTGTAATAATTCATATCAACTGATCTCTCAAAGCCTATCCCCATACTGTAAACACCTTTGCCCGGAGTGGAAGCATTGAAAGCTGAAAAACCTCCGTAGGGCTGTATTGGCTGAAGTCCTTTTAACTCAAATGCACTGGAAGGCACACTGAAAAACAACATAAGTGAGGCTAAAAAAAGACAGTATAATACTCCTTTTTTCATTGATAAACATAACAAAAATATTGAATGGCTGTCAACCGGGAGCAATTCACTGCGCCATTAGCCGAAGTGACGCTTTTCCGCATATTCAGCATATTAAGGAGAGCCCGCATGTCATAACTAAGTCACATTGTGTTAATAATAAAAGCTATGCCAGATGCAAAAAAACAGGTCATCACCTCTACGATATTCCATTTAGTCACATTTCTTTAATATAATTAAGTCATTAAACTAAAACGGCCCAAACCTGAATAGTCTTGAATATTTTTCATTTATCATGGTCCTGAGATGACAATACTTGAAAAAACCATACAGACAATAAAGAAATACTCAATGCTCTCCACAGGGGACAGGATTCTGGTGGCACTCTCAGGAGGACCCGATTCTGTATGCCTTTTACACATACTGAATAAAGTCAAATCCGATTATAATCTCTTACTATATGCCATTTATGTAGATCACGGCCTCAGACCGAAAGAGACACCCGGAGAGGTGGACTTCTGCCGGGCGCTCTGTAAAAGCATGGGCGTTCAGTTTGAAGTTAAAGAAATTAACGTGAACTCAAGTCCACTTGTGAAAAAATCAGGCAAACAGGGCGCTGCGAGAGCACTGAGATATAAGGCCATAGCAGAAACTGCATCTGAACTGAATGCAGACAAAATCGCAGTAGCTCATCATAAAAACGACCAGGCTGAGACCATCCTGATAAATCTGTTGCGCGGATCCGGGATGAAAGGCCTTACCGGCATCTCACCGGTAAGGAAGAACATAATCAGGCCACTCATAGATGTCGGGAAAGAGGAGATTATCGATTATCTGTCAAATATCAGGGAAGGTTATATGGTAGACTCCTCAAATCTCGGGAATGCCTATCTAAGGAATAAGATACGGGCATTCATCATACCGGAGTTGAAAAATCTCAATCCCGGCATTGTCGAAACCCTCAACCGGACCGCCGAGATATTGACACAGGAAAATGATTACCTTGAAATGGCTGTAACCAGGACAATGATCAGGCTGTTCAGCCGAAAAACCGAATCAAGGATTGAAATGTTCCTGATACCAATGGAAACCATCCCTGCCGTATTGCTAAGGAGGATATTAAGAAGAACCATTGCAGAGATAACCGAGCTGAAATCTCTTTCATTGAGAAACATTGAAGATATAATAGAGCTGATAAAGAGAGGAAAAAGCGGTGACCGGATTTATCTGCCGAATAATCTCAGGGCTATACGCAATTATTCGCTCCTTGTTCTGACCACTGAACTACCATCGAGATTAAAAACATACTCACTGAAGGCAGGTGATGATTTACTGCTAAGGGAAACCGGTTTAGTTCTAAAAGCGCAAATATCCGATAGGCAACCGGATTCAGACGGCAAATCAATTGCAGTATTCGACCTTGCCAGGATATACCTGCCTCTTACCGTAAGAGCCCGGAAGAAAGGCGATTTCTTTTTCCCAGCACACTTCGGTAAGAAGAAAAAACTGCAGGACTTTTTCGTGGATGAAAAGGTGCCGAGGGATGAAAGAGATTCCGTTCCGCTGATATGTTCGGGTGATAATATTATCTGGGTTGTCGGTTACAGGCCCGACGACAGATATATACCTGATAAAAACACAAAAGAATTCCTGACGATCACTTCCCGCATCACCATGAAATAAAATATGAATACCTTGTCTGATTACATTCTTGCCCGCAATATTATCATTACTCATTATATCAAAGAATCAGGAAAGGAAATCGAACATATAGCTCCCGGATTTTCCACTCTTCATGAAGAACGCCTTATTGAAGAGCTATGTACTACAAAGGCTTCGTCATTGTATTTACATATACTCGATTCAATTAAAGGAATAGTCCTGGCATGCCGGGCAGATCGCTGAAGAGCTGATAGAATAAGGAACGCCACAGGCCCATTCGGCACTGCTTCAATAATCCATAATCAGGAAAGGGCGATGATCTCGGCATCCATTTTATCTGTATCAATTACACCAACTGTCGCCTTACCATATAACCAGTGACCTGCCTCACCCGGATTTACAATAAGCGTATTGTTTTTTTTCTTCACAAGGGCTTTATGTGTATGCCCGAAAATAATAATATCATAATGGCCGCTGTCGGCAAGCGCCTCTGTTAGATAATGCTCATGCATAACAACTATTTTCTTCTTCCTGAACTCAAAATGATACGGCTGTTTGTGGATTCTCCCGCCTGACCGGTCATTAAGGAGGAGGAGGTCGCCATCATTATTACCGAATATTCCCACAAATTCCGCCTTTAATTTACTGTACGGAACCAACGAGAAAGGAGAAGTAAAATCCCCGGCATGAACAACCAGAGAAACCCCCTTTTTGTTGAAAATTTCCACGGACTTCCTGATATTGTCCATATTATCGTGTGTATCAGAAATTACACCTATCATGGTCACAAATTTCCACTTTATTCAATAAATTGATCTTCCCTGTGGCTCCGCCTGTCTGCGTGCGGCACGCACAGGCAAGCCACCGGTAATCTAATGCAGGGATTTTTGAACTATTATATTCGCTCACATCCGCTCGCTATCCATTTAAATAAATTAATCATATAAAAAAGAGATACTGGGATTAATACCCGGCTATTGCTTCACATATAGCTCATAATTATTGTACCTGAGAATCCGTTCTTTATTTATTATCAATTTGACTGCGATTTTTTATAATTCCTCACAATCTCCGCCATCTGGTCCTTTTTAATAAGCTTCTGCTTCTGCAATTTCTTTTTTTCAACCTCTTCTTCTGTCGTCAGATAGCGATTTTTGTCGATTTCAGCTATTTTTTCATCAAGCGCTCTATGTTCTTCTTCAATCTTTTTGAATTCTTCATCTTCCTGTCTGAGGATCTCAATAATTTCGTTTTCTTTCACTATTACCTCCTTAACTCATTAATTTTCTACAAAAAAACCCCGGGCGCTCAAAATTTGCCTTGTTCCGTCATGGATATTTTTGAGTACCTCGAGGTCAATCACCAATTTTAAAATATCACATTTCATTACAAAATACAACTAACTTTCATTTTCTGTTATCTTTATGGTCATTTCTATTCTGTCGAGAGGATTATCCCTCCCGTCTCCTGGTTGAGCCACTATATTGTCCACTACACTCATACCATCAACCACCTCACCAAATACAGAATATTGTCCATCCAGATGTGGAACATCTGCAACACAGATAAAGAACTGCGACCCTGCACTGCCGGGATCAGCCGCCCTTGCCATCGAAAGGATTCCCCTCTTATGCGATATGTCGTTGAATTCCGCCTTAATGGTATATCCCGGGCCTCCCATGCCATGTCCCGCCCTGTCATGCTCTTTTGAATTCGGATCACCTCCCTGTATCATAAAACCGGGTATCACCCTGTGAAAAATTGTCCCGTTGTAAAAACCCTTTTTTGAGAGTTCAATAGAGTTTCTGACATGGTTAGGAGCCACATCCGGAAAAAACCTGAGAGCAATATCACCAAACCTGGTATGGATTACAGCGCTTTCCTGAGACATCGACTATCACCTCCCTGTTGGAATTTCGGCGTATGACATACAGATAAAAAAAGTTCTGGAAAAATGAGATAAAAACCGATACAAAAAAACTGCAGCCGGCCTCATAAGATTCTCTCATAACCCAAGAATCCTGTTACATAAATTGTACGAATTTTCAATACAGTCGTTCATCCCTATTCCCCTGTAAGCATTCCCGGTAAGGTATAACCCCCTGCAAGTGCTTACCATTGCATCAACCTCCCGAAGGATTTCCTGGTGGCCAAGGTGGTACTGAGGTATCGCAAGTTCATGTCTGTATATCTTTATAAAATCGGGATCTGATTTAATTCCCATAATGGTTCCCAGTTCCCCCATAATGTTATCAACAATCTTGTTATCTTCCTGCATTGCCAGACTTGATGCCCTTGCCCCTCCTATCATCGTCCTCAGAAGTACATGTCCGTCAGGCGCCCTGTTTGGAAATATACTTGAATCCCACAGTGTTCCCAGTATCTTCCGCCTTTCCCTTGCGGGTATCAGGAAACCAAAACCATTCAGTGAATGCGGTATACTCTCCATGAGAAAACCCATACATACTACAGCCACAGAAGGATACGTTATTCCGCTCAATATCTGCGAAAGCCTTCCATTGAAATCCCTTAATATCTTTGCAGCAGAATACGCCGGCACTGCCAGCACTATCAGATCCGCACCTGTTTCTTTTCCGTCTCCTGTATGTAAAGTATAACCATCATCTCTTCTGTCAATTGAAAGGACTTCTTTTCCAAGCCTTAACCTGTTGCCAATACTGTTTTTCAAAGAATCAATTATTACCTGCATTCCGTTGTAAAATGAGGTAAGCACTCCTCCGGGTCCTGCGCTGACCTTCTTCCCCGTCTTTCGTGCCTCCTTCCTGAGACGGAACATCGCCCTGATAAGACTGCCGTAATCCTGCTCAAGCTCATAGATACGAGGGAAACAGCTCTTTAAAGAAAGCGCGGTGCTGTCCCCTGCATATATGCCTGAAGCCATCGGGTCTATAAGTTTTTCATAAGCCTCCCTGCCAAGCCTTCGCACTGCAAAACTTTCGAGCGTTTCGTCCTTTCCGCTGCCTTTACCGGCAAATGGCTCATAGAGGATACGCAGCCTGCCTTTCAGACTAAGGAAACCGGAACTGAAAAATGCCAGTGGGCTCTCAGGTATCAGGTGCAGCTTATTACCGGAAAATACGTACCTTTCTCTTGAATCGTCGTTACTCTTGAGCGGATCGAGACCGAGATCCCCTGCCAGCTTGAGGGTCATGGGCCTGTTATCGAGGAAACCGTTAACACCGCTTTCACATAAAAATCCGTCAGCCCTGTCTGTCCAGATCTTTCCGCCTGCCCGTCCGGATGACTCGTAGACCTCGACTTCAAGCCCCGGTTCCTTTCTCAGCAGGAAATAAGCTATCGACAGGCCCGATATACCACCACCGATTATTACTATCTTCATCTGCATCTCCCTGAAGAACTAACGATAAGCACCATCAATTATAATTCAGTACGATATTTTTTAACGCCTTTATAAATAGAGGGTCGGTGTTCAACGACCGTGTTCTTTTGAGATTTATGCCGTGCGTGGAAGCCAGCCCTTTATAAAGAATATCTATTTCGTAAAGTGTTTCGATATGGTCAGATACAAAACTGATGGGTACAACCGTCAGATCCCTGACACCTTTCTCTCCAAGCTCCTTTATCATATCACCGGTAGAAGGTTCAAGCCACTTGACGGGTCCGCTCCTGCTCTGGAATGCGAGATAACTCTCGATCAGGTAACCATTTTCAGCCAATCTTGCATTTAACAGACCGATGGTAGCCTCGATATGTTCTTTATATGGGTCGCCCCCCGCTATAAAGCTCTCCGGGAGGCTGTGGGCACTGTACAGGATTACTCTATATTTTTCATTTTTATCAATTGACTCGATTATCAAATTGTACAATGCAGTGATATAATCCGGATTATTGTACCACGGCCCGGCAAAAACAGGCTCAATATCATATTTCTTCAGACACCTTTTCACCTCCGAATACGCCGAACCTGTAGTCGCAACCGAGTTATGAGGATAAAGGCTGAGCGCTGTCATGTTTCTTATACCGTCATCATACATCTTCTCCAGAGCATCCCTGATGAAGGGATGCCAGTATCTCATTCCAAAATACACCCTGTAATTACCATGAGGTTCGAGACTCTCCTGAAGCGCATCGGCCTGAGCCCGTGTGATTTCATTTATGGGTGATCCACCACCGATTAATTTATAGAGCGACCTCGTTTTGGGAGCGCGCATCAGAGAGATCATGCCTGCTACGGGTTTCTGCAAAAGCGCAGGGCCGAGTCTTATAATGTCCCTGTCGGAAAAGAGGTTGAATAAAAAAGGTCTGACAGCGCTCAGTGAGTCCGGCCCCCCGAGATTCAGAAGCAACACTCCTCTGGGACGGTCTTCCACTTAATCCTTACCTTCTGCTCAGTTCATGAACTGCATCAACCAGTGCCCTTGCGTTATCTACAGGCGTCTCGGGTAAAATCCCGTGCCCCAGATTAAATATGTGTCCCCTTGCAGAAGAGGCCTTATTCAGGACATCGGCAGCCGCTTCCCGTATCCTCTCCCTGGGCATAAACAGGGCGCACGGATCAAGATTGCCCTGAACCGAAACCTTTTTCCCTATTCGCTTAACCGCTCTTGACATATCTATCCGCCAGTCAATACCTATTACATCCGATCCAACCTTCTTTGCCATATCAAGCATTCCGGCACAATTATTGACGAAATATATTATCGGCACCCCCTTATTCCCGAGTATCTTCACGGCGCTCTTTATATGTGGGAATACGTGATTTTCATAATCAACCGGCGACAGTATACCCACCCAACTGTCGAAGAGCTGCACCGCCTGTGCACCGGCATCAATCTGGGCGGATAGGTATGATATTACATTCTGTGTTATCCTTTGCATCAGATCATTAAAAAGTTGCGGGTTCTGATACATCATCCTCTTTGTGTTCAGGTAGTTTTTAGAACCGCCGCCCTCTATAATATAAGTTGCAAGGGTAAAAGGAGCGCCTGAAAAACCGATGAGGGGGACCCTTCCCTCAAGTTCCTTTCTTAGTATCTTTATAGTATCCATAACAAACGGGACATCTTCTTCCGGTTCGATCTCAACCAGTTTTTCTACCGATTTTCTGTCCCTTACCGGATTGTCAAGTACAGGACCTTTTTTTTCATAAAAATGCAGTTTTAATCCCATCGCCTCCACCGGGATCAGGATGTCGGAAAACAGGATTGCCGCATCAACGCCCAATACATCAACAGGCTGAAGCGATACCTCTGCAGCAAGGTCCGGTGTCTTGCATAGTGTTAAAAAATCGACCTTCGAACGAACCTTCTGATATTCAGGCAGATACCGGCCCGCCTGACGCATTATCCACACCGGTGTATAATCGACCTCTTCACCACGACATGCCCTTAGAAACTGATCATTCATATTTCCTCCTGAATATTTGTCCACAGATATACACGGATTTTTTAATAAATGAATTTTGGTTCTTTCTCATTTCAAATGGGTAAACTGTCACCCTGTGGGTAAAAACTGTCACCCTGTGGGTAAATTACTGTCACCCTGAGAGTAAATTACTGTCACCCTGAGCCCTTCGGCTACCGTCATTCCAGGCCTGCCGTTTTTTTTGTCACCCTGTGAGTAAAAACTGTCACCCTGAGCTTGTCGAAGGGTAATTCTACCAACTCTTCATAATCTCCAGCGATTATAGCCTCTTTTTTTCTTCCTGACCAGCCTTTTATCTGTTTCTCCCTGGAGATTGTTTCTATAATATCTGTAAATTCTTCAACATGCATTAATTTCAAAGGTCTTTTATCATGGGTGTAACATCCTTCAATGAGACCTTCCTGATGC
>BDTO01000027.1 GCA_002897855.1 bacterium BMS3Bbin05 | reverse complement strand
AATTAATGCATGTTGAAGAATTTACAGATATTATAGAAGCAATCTCCAGGGAGAAACAGATAAAAGGCTGGTCAAGAAGAAAAAAAGAGGCTATAATCGCTGGAGATTATGAAGAGTTGGTAAAATTACCCTTCGACAAGCTCAGGGTGACAGTTTTTACTCTCAGGGTGACAAAAAAAGCGACAGGCCTGGAATGACTGTAGTCGAAGGGCTCAGGGTGACAGTAATTTACTCTCAGGGTGACAGTTTACCCATTTGAAATGAGAAAGAACCTATTATTTTCACCCAGGATGTCTATAGCTTCATGATAGCTTTGAGGGGTTCTTAAATTTTTTTTGCGTATTATCATTTCCGCCAGGCTTATGTATGAATCTGAAGCAAGATAAAGATAGTGCAGGAGCGCCCCTCTATAAACAGGGTCTTTCAGTACTCTGCCGGCGCAGTCCTTTTTCATTTCTGCAAGCTGTCTGTTATAACTTGTGATTTTTTCTATCTTGACCCTGATCTGTTCTGTCATCTTCCGGCAAATACCTTTCTCTGGAATTTAAAATCTATAGCGGAATGGAAAACCTTCAACTCAAATTGCTCGCGCAGAGGTGAATTTTTATCGTAAATAACTTTCCCATTTTTGATTATGTCTTCGAGGAGAATGATATTGCGTGTATTATTGATCATGATCAGATCAACGTTATTACACTTAAGCTCCCTGCTGAGCATGGTGTGAAGAACCAGTTCGTCATTAAGTCCGGCAGGCCCGGAACTCAGATATACCGCAATATCAATGTCGCTTGCAGGGAATGCATTTCCATCCGCATAAGAACCGAAAAGATATGCAAACTCAATATTCCCGTGCGAATCAAGGACTTTCCCAATCCCTGATAATAATATCCCTGTCTTATCCATAGCTCTTTCATCATAGCATGAAACGGAAATACGCAACAAGATTGAACTAATATTGATGGACTCGTAAAAAATCTAAATTGTCTTATCGATACAGCCTGTTGAAGAACTCCCTGATGTGTCATTCTGAGGAGCCAAGGGCGACGAAGAATCTCGACTTAACCCCACCCATCCTCCCCCTAAATTAAGGGGAGGAGAGAGGAGGGGTTATACTGAGGGCAACGCATTCTTTAATCATTCTGAGGAACGCAGTGTCGAAGAATCTCAAAGTCGGGATTCTTCGACAGGCTCAGAATGACAATAGCCGAAGGGTTCAGAGGGACTGTAAAAAAGGCTTTTTCAACAGTCTGTACAAACCTGAACCCGCACAGTCATGATGAAATTCAATGTTCGATATCTGTAATTACAATAATTCCTTCTCAAGAAAAGCAAGGAAGCTTTTAATTTCTTCTATGAACTTAGGGACAACTTTATCAAATTTCTTTGAAAGATAAGCAATCCTTTCTCCCTTGAGTTCAAAACCATAAATGTTTCTGAAGACATGTCTGAAGGAGAGATATTCATCGAGCTCTGCAGCAAGTTCTTCTGACAAAACAGGAGGTCTTACACCCTTTATTGGTATAGTCATTTTATAAAGTAGCGATTTGTGCCATTTCTCTGATTCTTCATAACCCCCATTAATCTCCATCGCAATTTTCTTAAAAATCCTCTCGCAACCATTATAGAAGTCATGCAGGATTGAGCCCTTTGACCTCATAAATATTTTTGATTTCTCAGGCATGATTGTCTTCATCTCTTTTCTGAGTTCGATGATATTACTCATCTGATTTTCTATCTCTGATATTAAACTGCGAATAATATCTCTATCCAACCTCTTTCCCCTTTAATAAAACTTTTTCCTGCATTTCAACAGGCATATCTTCAAAAGGTTTTAGATCAATTCTATATACACTCTCCTTTAAGAGCAAGGCATATGCCTTAAAAAAGTCCTCTTTTTTCAGCCCTTTGATAACAAGATCAATATCAGAATGGAAAAAGAATTTATCTGTAAGAAGCGAGCCATAAATATAAACTGAATCAAAACTATATCGTTTCTTTAAAACAGATACAAGTCTACTTACTTCTTTTATGACATCCTGTCTTAATTTTTTTCTTTTCTCATCTCTCTCTTTAAGCATCGTAACAAGCGACATTTTCCAAATTCTCCTATCTCGTACATCTCTTAACTTAAATAATATCATGAAAAGAGAGGTCGCAACAAGGATTTTAAAAAATATTTGGAAGTAGAAAGATAAATGGAAACGATTAAAAGATAGTCTTAACGGCCCTGGAATGTGCAGACACCCGTCATTCTTGTACTGCAGTCAGCATTATTCTTTCTGCGGGTTCAGGTTGCAAACCTGAACCCGCACAGCCTGTCCTGAGCGGAAAAGGCGAGATTCTTCGACAGGCTCAGAATGACAAATAGTGAAGGGTTTAGAATGACAACTTTTTCCGGTCATTCTGAGGGTAAAACCCGAAGAATCCCGTCCCATCTTAACCCCGCCCATCCTCCCCTTGGTAAGGGGAGGAGCAAGGAAGGGTCATTAACCCCGCATGGTCCTGTGGGATTAAACTATGTGACGAAGAACCTCAGGGAAAGACATTCAGCAGAGAAAATTCTGTTATAATGTTAGTTATGGATGAACATGATATTGAAAGAATAACCGGTTGCTTGAAGAGATATCCCGTGACAGTGGCATATCTTTTTGGATCGGAGGCGAAAGGACAAAGCGGAGCTCTGAGCGATATAGATATTGCCGTATATTTTGACAGAAATGTGGACAAATCAGAAAGATTCGATCTGAAGCTGAGACTCTCGGTCGAATTGAGCGCCATGACGAAAAGGACTGCTGATGTTGCCGTACTGAACGACTCTCCTCCCCGGCTTTCATACGAAATCATAAAGAGCGGCAGGGTGATATTTTGCAGTGACAGGATCGCCAGAGTCGATATTGAGACCGGTATATTATCAAGGTATCTCGACAGAAGATACTATGATAAGAGACATGCTGAAATAACCCTTTCGAAAATGGCATCCGGAGGGTTTCAATCCACATGACACTGAAAGAAAGGGTGAGCAATAAGTTAGAGAACCTGCGGGAATACGTTGGATACCTGAGAGGTTACCGGAGTTGCACAATAGACGAACTTAAAAGGGACCATACCCTGAAGGGCGCGGTGGAGCGGTATCTTCAACTTTCTGCAGAGTGTGTGATCGATATCGCTGAGATTATGATCTCGGAGCTTGGCCTCAGAAAGCCCGAGGAGTATAAGGAAAGCATAGACATACTCGGAGAGGCTGGAGTTATACCGAACGATTTCGCATATTATTTTTCACCCCTGGCGGGCTTCAGGAACATACTTGTCCATGAATACACGAAGGTTGATTTGTCGGAAGTCCACAGACACCTTCAGAAAGACCTTGATGATTTTGAAAAGTTTTCCCGTTATATCATTGATTATCTGAATAATCTCGCGTAGTAAAGTATTCGGCCGCAGCCCGTGAACGATTATCTTTGGCCCAATCCCTTTCCGGGGGGGATGCATTAATATCCTTGACAAGTCCCCCGGTATGTCGTCTCTCTCTTTTTCGATATGTCTAACAAAACAGCCTTAATCCGGGAGAGCGGCTATATTTGGTAAATCCCGGCGAGAAACGGGCTATTCCCGTTATTGATTGTCAGGCAAACCAGCGAAGATAATGCAAGACCATGATTTAAATACTGTCTATTACCTGTCCGTGCCTGAGAAGTTGACCCGGCAGTCGCCGTTACCGCCGTTTATAACGATATCCGCATTCATTGCAGTGTTGTAATCTAAAATATTACCGGTTGGAGCAGAACAGAAGCCGCCGATCGCATAAAACTCATCGATTTCAGTACCAGGGGTCAGCCTCCTGGTATTCTGAGTGATTTCCGAACCATTGCCTCTGTTAGCGCGACAGGTTCCTGTGCTGGTGATGAGAAAGTCTCTGGTGGATCCGCTATCATTCCAGACTCTGTAGTTCTGGCAACCTACGTATACATTCACTGAACAGTTCGAGCTTCCACTGACATTGGTGACTGTCAAATTAAATGTATTAAGTCCCGGGACCGTAAGCGCAGCGGTTGTGCAGTTCCCGCCGGATGAATTCAGAAATGAAGAACATGTACCACTGGAGGGTGCGAAGGTACCGTTGGCCGGTCCATTGGTAATGGTCCATGTAAGAGCATCCGTACTCCCATAGGCAACGATACCCGGGCTTGCGAGCAGCGTGCATGTTGGAGGGAATGCTGATGGATTTACCGATATTGAATAACTGCCTGTAGCTGACCGGGGTGGTGTGCAGCTGTCTGTTACATTCACATCAAAATTGTATGTGCCCGCAGTTGTGGGTGTCCCGGATATTGTAACACTGCCGCCCGAAGGGGTACAGACGAGCCCTGGCGGCAACGCACCGGCGGACGGGCATGTCCATGTATATGGAGTGAGGCCGCCGGATACCGAGATCGAAGCGCTGTATGCCGTTGAGACCGTGCCTGCTGCAAGTGCACCCCCTGAAGGCGACAATGAGAGAGGGACACCGCATCCGCCGGATGCAGGGGCCGTTATAGTTATAGTAAACGCCTTCGATGTGGTATTGCAGGTATCGGACAGGGCAACGGCAAAGTTGTAATCGCCGGCGATTGCCGGTGTGCCGCTTATGGTGCCCGTTGCGCCGTTCAGTGCAAGACCGGGGGGCAGAGTGCCCGATGAGATGCTCCATGAATAAGTGTTTCTCCCGCCCGCACCGAATAATGTCGTACTGTAGGAGCCGCCTTCCGTACCGGAGGGTAAATCCATGTTTGTGATCCGGAGGGTCTGCGGGAAGACGTTTATGGTAAATGACTGTACCGGGGCTGTATTGCCGAGGCTGTCATCAACCTGCGCCTGGAAATTCGAGGCACTGACGGCAGGGCAGCCCCCCGCACCGAAGGTGCCGGCAGGGGTAGCCGATGTATTTACAGTACCGGTGATCGTCCCCAAAGGAGCAGCGAGTGCAAGGCCGGCCGGCAATGTGCCTCCCGTTACCTGCCAGTTGGCGTAAGGAGCGCATCCTCCCTGAGCTTCAAGCTGTGATGAATATGAAGTGTCTTCCACTCCTTCAGGCAGGTTTTTGGGTTTTATTTCAAGAGAACTGCAGTCCATTCTGCTTCTTAATTCATCTATGGTTACAAACTCTGCTATATCGTCGTAAGCGGTGCTGTATGTCCGGATATTAAAATCGGGCGGGGGTGTGCCTACGGTTGTATCGTCCGTATGGTCCTCGCCGGTTGAAAATATTATGAATACAACATTATTGATATTGTTGCCGTCCCTGTCATTCACCGTGAGAAGGACGGGGTTTGTACAGCATATATTGGCGCCGGTGAGCGCTCCGACAGGGGTATATTTCAGCGCTCCCGTCCATGCGTCGGAAGAGCGGGTAATAGTCGTCAACTCGGCATTTGTCGGCAACCTCCGGTTTGATACGGCAAATCCTATGGCCGCCGCCTTGGCCGTATTTACGATATCACGTGACTTCCTGTATTTTATCTGTTTTGTGAGCGGGCCTATGAGGGCGACGCCGAGCCCGATGAGAAGACCTAATACAACAAGGACTATTGCAAGTTCGATCAGGGTGAAGCCCTTTTCAGAATCAGATGTACGGTTAACTTTGAGGGCCATTTAAATATCCAAATGAGATATTAAGACGTTTATAAAAAAAGGGAAGGCGTTTGCCTTCCCTTTCAGATTTGACCGTTTAAGGAATCTTGTCAAAGAGATACGTTGCCGTGACATTGCCGCTTGGAGGCCATGCCGCCTCAATCGTTTTACCGTCTATTCCGCAATATCTGACCCTCCCCTTTTGTCCGTCCACCGTTCCGTCTATGTCTTCATCAATCCTTTTTGCAACCTTGACATCGAGGGTTGCGACAGCAGGTGCAACTCCACCACCGATGAGCATGGCATTTCTGGTCACAGCGCTACCGCATACCAGGGCAACCGATTCTATCTCAGTGATCACGCCTTCAATGCTGGCAGGGCTGGCAGGCGGGTGTGCTATAGAGTCAGTATCAAGGTCGGTTGGTACGTTGGCAGGTGTATCAATCAGCCCATCACCAGTGGTGTCACCAGGGAAGACACCCTCTCTGTCATAATAGGTCCAGATGGGGACCTCCCATTTTCCGGGGATGGCCCTGATCTTTTTGTTCTTGGCTCCCTGTATCAGGTCGGAGCCCCGCAGTACGAGACCCAACAGGATGCCGATTATTACGATAACGATTGCCAGCTCAATCAGGGTAAAACCCTTTTCTTCTCTAAAACTTCTCATGCTTTACCTCCTTTTCAGATTTTCCCCTTTACAGTAATAGGGGATTATTATCTACCAACAAGTGATAATATTTTATTATTGATATATATACAATTTTTATGCCATTCAAAAAAGACATAACAGATCATTTATTCCGGCAATTTCAAAACTGCTGAAAAAACAATTGTAATTCCAAACCTGCATCAGAATCTTAAAAAAATCAGTATGTTATAAACCCCTGAATAAATTCATGTTGACATCCCGCGACCGGTATGCGGGAATCATATCCATACATGGATTCCCGCCGGAATGACAAATAATGGCACAATTCCTGTAACAAATGACCCAATCACGGCGCTTACGGACTGAAATACAGAATAACGGGATTGCCGAGGGTGTAGTCGGCGCTCCCCCTTATGGAGCCGGAGTTATATATACCATCATCGTTCTGGGTATCAATAGATTCGGCCACGTCTGCCGGGATATTTGACATTGCAATCCAGTTAGTGGCTTTACCGTTTATAGATCTGTATGCAATGACTACGGAACCGCCATAGGGATCTCCCGGGTTGGTCCTGCCCGAACCCACAATGATATTTGCAAGCCTGAGATGGCGCAGGGCATTGCAGCTTTCTTCACCCGCCGCCTCAGCCCCCGTACAGTTGAACCTGACGCCGCCGTCGATGCGCCCGTTATTATTTCCGTCCACCGAGGCAACCCATCCCGTCCTTGTCGCTACGGTGTTGTCGTCTCCCGGAAATCTCTGGTATTTGTCAAGATACGTATAGTATGCGGCCATGGTTTCACGATACAGGCTGTATGTCCTTTTCATCTTTGCGTTGTTTATGAGCTCTTCTCCCTTCAGCACACCGGCAAGTATGATCCCTATGATAACGAGGACTATCGCCATTTCGACAAGGGTAAATCCTTTGTTGTCTTTCATTCCTTTCATTCCTTTCATTTCTTTCATTCATACACTCCTTGAAGGCTGATTTTGCATAGACTTAAAGTCATTTATAAAATTCTATAATTAACTACTTGATTTGTCAAGTGTTTTATTATATACTTTGTTAATGCTGAATATTTTGTCCGGGATAGTCTAAATAGTTGTTATGAGCTTGCTTGCTGATCTTCTGTCAAAAGCAAGGCGGGCAGACAAGAGCCGGAAAGATGTGCCGCCCGCGCTTGAAGGGATTGTTAAGGGGGAGAGAAGGGGGGGTACGTCTCTCAGGCGCTTCGCTATTATCGGTTCTTTATCCATACTTGCAGTAGCATCGGGTTTTGTGGCGCTGAACTTAATACAGGGAATTAATATTCGGAAAGATGCCGTCAAGCCCCCGCAAATCAACCGGTCAACGGCGCCGGAGAAGAGGGTTCCCGCGCAGAGAACAATTTCTCAGAAGAGCGTACCGGATAAAGACGGCCAACCTGTCAGCAATTCCTCAAAAAGAATAATGAAAACACAGGCAGTTGTGCCTTCGAAAAAACAAAACATGCCGGGCCGTTTGCATGTAGCCGGACAGGTAAGGCCCGAAAGACATATCATAAGCAAGAGGGCAAAAGCGGCGGCGCAGGCCGGACGATATTCAGAGGTTCAGATAAAGAATAAAATGATTGATTCGGGAGAGGCCGACTCGTACATATACGCCGGACGACAGTTTGAGATGGAACGGAAATATCCCGATGCCGTGAGACAATACAGAAAAGCCCTCGTCTTAAGACCCTCCGACCCCTTTATACTCAATTCAATATCCTACCTCTTTCTGAAGATGAGACTTCCGGAAAAAGGGTTGATGTATGCCCTGAAGGCGGCAGATGCAAGACATGGATATGTACCGGCTGTGCTGAATGCGGGCATCTCTTATGCAGAGATGGGGAATGACGGAGAAGCGGAAAAATTTTTTAAAAGGGCCGTAAATCTCGACCCTTTTAACAGGGAAACCCTTTATAATCTCGGTTTATTTTATGAAAGAAGAAAAGAGTATGAAATGGCGCTCAATGCTTACAGGCGTCTTGTTGACACAGGAGAGTATAGTGCCTTTATGGATATTGCAAGGGCGCTTGAACTCTCGGGAAAGAGGACTGAGGCCATCAGGGTTTATAAAGGGATAATCGGTTCGGATGTTATATCGAAAGAAGTGAAAAATAAGGCGTCACTCAGACTCAGTACCCTCAGCCGTGCGGGGCGTTAGCGCCTTATCATTTTCCCACCGCAATGTTAAGCACCTTCGAAGATATCCATGCATCTCCCGTGCCCTCTATCCTGGCAAGATACCAGATGACGCCCTCGTACATGGCAGTCTGATTCAGCAGGACTATCCTGTCTCCACGGTAAACAAATCCTATTTTTTTGCCCTCCATCCCCGGGGATTTCCGAACGTTTGCAGCCCATGTTTTAACCACGGCGGACGTCAGAACGGACGTGCCGTTCCCTGTTTGATTCTCCGTAACACTATTTTTTCCGGCCTGGCTCTCCACCATCGCCGCAGACGGTGGAGAAGAATATATATTGTGAGCAGCGGTTCCGGAGGAGGCGGATGCCGACTCCCGTTCGGAGATTGCCCTGTGTATTATACCGAGCGATGTCTCTAATGCAGTCCCGTTCCCCGACGAGTTAACGAAGTATTTCATTATGGACGGGAACGCAAAGTGAAGGGCTGTTGCAAGGACCAGCGCCAGTATAAATGCCGGTCTTACCGAAGCAATCTTTTTCTTATTATCAGCTGTAATGTCAAGGCTTTTTGCGGCATATTTTACATGTTTCGGGTTTACCTCTCCCGACTCCTCAAGGAATGCGGACATGAGAGTACGGGTGGTTACGGCATTGATCAATCTCGGGATGCCCTTTGAATATCTGTAAATAGCCTTTATTGCAGAGTCGCTGAACCTTACGTGCCCCCTGCCGGCCTTTGTCAGCCTGAAACTTATGTAATCCCTGATCTCATTCATATTGAGGGGGGAGAGATAAATACTCGTCATAATCCTCTGGTTCAATTGCCTGAGCGCAGGAGAGTTGAGCCGCTTCAGTAGTTCCGGCTGGCCTATTAACAGGATATGAAGCAACTTACCCTTTTCCGTCTCAAGATTGCTTAAGAGCCTTAACTCTTCCAATGTTTCATCAGGAAGGTTCTGTGCTTCGTCGACGAGGATTATCACCCCTCTGCCGGTTTGCGCCTTCTCTATGAGAAAATCCCTGAATAGCTTGATTATGTCGTTTTTCGTTTTTTGCCCGCACGGTATGCCAAAGTCATCGAGAACAGCGAGGAGAAACTCCCCGGGTAAAAGCCGCGGGGTCAGTACCATGGCTATTTCCGCCCTGTCCTTCCAGTTTTCTAAAAATACATTTAGAAGTGTGGTCTTGCCCGTTCCGGGTTCGCCTATTATAAGGCAAAAACCCTCTCTCTGTTCAGCGCTGTAATTCATTGAAAGGAGTCCGTTATTGTGACTCTTTGAAGGGTAGAAATAAGCGGGATCGGGTGTGAGCCTGAAGGGCTCTTCGTTCAGTCCATAGAAACGCAGGAAGTCCATTACATTGCCCCCATCTTTGATACAAGATCGTATATGGGCAGAAGAAGGCCGATAATCATTATTGCAAACATGAGGCCGAGGAATATAATGATCACGGGTTCGATCATCCTGCCAAGCCTCTGCGACATATCGTCCAGTTTCTTCAGATAAAATTCCGACAGGAATGAAAACTGTCCTTCCAGCGTGCCGCTTGCTTCACCTATGTGTACCATCCGGAGCAGCATGGCCGTGAATATGTTCTGGTTTCTAAGGGCTGCAGATATGGAGGCGCCTGCAATCACTTCATCCTTTGCCTTTATTATTGCTTCTTTGTATACGACATTGCCGATAACTTCCGAAACAAGCTCAAACGACCTGTCTATGGTAAGACCGGCCTTTAACAGGATTCTCATCTGTTCGGTGAACAGACCGAGTATCCTGTTCACAAGTATCAGCTTCAGGATAGGAAACCCGAGTTTTATTTTATCGAAAAAGAATTCAGGTTTTTTATATCTCTTCAGGAATTTTATCAGGATAAACAGGAACAGGGGTGTTATTAATATAAAAGGCCAGTATCTCTGCGTGAGATTGCTCGTCAGGATCAGACCTTTTGTTATCAGGGGCAACTGCACCTTCATATCTTCGAATATCTTCATGATCTTTGGAAGGACGTATACAAGCCAGAATATCAGGGCCCCGAGCGCTGTGACAAAGGCAAAAACAGGATATACCATTGCCCTTTTGATGGTGGATGAAAGGTCTTCCATCCTTTGAAGGTGATCTGCGGCATCAGACAGATTCCCGTCGAGATTGCCTGTCTCTTCTCCGACGGTGACAAGCCTGATAAAGATATCGGGAAAGATATCTCCGTGAAGGCCGCAGGCATCCGAGAAAGATGCCCCCATTGAGACATTATTCCTGATGGATTCGATATTTTCCCTGAAATACCTGTTCTCAGTGGTGTCAATGATATCCATCAGCGCTGAAAGTATCGGTATGCCCGCCCTGATCATGACCGACAGATTGTTGGAAAATTCGATTATGTCCCTTCTTTTTACCTGTGTCGAGCGGTATTTGCTCAGGAGAGAGGCAAGATAAGCATTGGCGGGTTTAACACTGATTATGTGACGGCCCGAAGTCTCCGCCAGGGTATAAACTGAATCCATGTCAAGCGCATTGATAAGACCATTTACCGTGCTGCCGTCAATGTTTACCGCTTTGTAGTGAAAATAAGGCATCAGCCGACAACCCTCAATACCTCGTCAATAGAGGTTATGCCGTCTTTTACCTTATTCATCCCGTCTTCCATGAGAAATCTCATGCCGTTTCCGACGGCCAGTTCTTTTATCGTTTTCAGAGACGCAGATGAGGATATGTGGTCTCTTATCTCATCATCTATAACCATAATTTCACCTATAGCCGTTCTGCCCGAATAACCCGTTAAGTTGCATGCAGCACAACCGGCGCCTCTGTGTGCAGTATCTATGTGCCCGGCAACACCTGAGAGTTCGAGTCTCAGTTTTATATCGTCTGGAAGTTTGTATTCAGTCTTGCAGAACGGGCATATCTTTCTGACGAGCCTCTGGGATGAAATGGCGAGGAGAGATGAAGAAAGCATGAAACTGTCAATGCCGAAATCAAGCAGCCTGGGAATTGCCGTTATGGCGTCATTGGTATGCAGGGTGGTAAGCACCAGATGGCCCGTAATTGAGGCCCTTATGGCTATCCTGGCCGTTTCCTCGTCCCTTATCTCGCCAAGCAGGATGACATCGGGGTCCTGGCGCATGAAGTTACGGCCTGCCAATGCAAAATCATAACCTGCCTTCGGGTTTACCTCCGTCTGTTTGACGAGGCTGAGCCTGTATTCAACCGGGTCCTCTACGGTGAGAACATTTTTTTCCAGCAGGTTGATATCGCGCAGGGCGGCATACAGGGTAGTTGTTTTGCCGCTTCCGGTCGGGCCTGTAATAAGTATTATTCCGTAAGGTTTTTTGAATATCGCCTGCATCTTGAGTGTGTCCGTATCGTTGAAACCGAGAGAAGACAGCCTGAGCAGAGGGCCCGCATTTCCGAGTATCCTTAGAGCGAGGTTTTCACCATATATCGTAGGTATGGTAGCAACACGCATATCATAAGACTTGTTCAGGAATGGAAAGCTGAAAGAGCCGTCCTGGGGAAGCCTCTGCTCGGCTATATCAAGTTCCGACATAATCTTGATCTTGGAGATTACCCCGCTCCTGGCAGCCTTTGGAAAACAGAATCCATGCTGGAGTACACCGTCAATCCTGTAAAATACATGGACTGTCTGTTTCTCGGGTGTTATATGTATGTCCGTCGCATTTCTCCTTATGCCGTCCATTATTATCAACCGGGCCATATCAGAAATGCTGTCGGCCGTGATGTTTTCGGATGCCTTTATTTTATCAACGGAGTTTTTGAGCCTTAACTGGATTGGATTCTCCAGAAAGTAATAGGCCCTGTCTATCAGGTCGTAGAAGGCATCCGAATCTATTACATATGTTTCCGGAGGTTTTTTTGTCAGTCGTGTCGCCGTATCTACAGCCAGTACATTACTGGGGTTTACGAGGCCGATGGTAAGCCGGCCTTCTTTAAGGTCTATCGGCATGAACCCCACCCGTTCGGCGACATCCTTCGGCACCAGTTTCAGGGCATCTTCGGATATGGTGTATTCGTGAAGATTGAGATAAGGCATGCCTGCCTGTTCCGAAAGGGCCTTTGCCATCTCCGGAGCCGAAACAAAACCGAGTTTTATAAATGTCTCTCCAAGCAGGTCACCGGTTATCTTCTGCTGTTCAATGGAAAGATTTATCTCCTGTTCCGTGAGGAGACCTCTCTCTTTTAAAATCTGCCCTATCCTTTTCGGGGCTGCCATTATTCGTGCATGGAGACAACAGGGCGGAGCAGGATAACAAGTTCCGTTCTTTCCTCCGACTTTTCCTTGCTCTTGAAGAGCCAACCCAGAATAGGAATCTTTGAAAGGAACGGTACCCCGCTGTCTCTTTCCACCTCTTTTTTATTTATAAGACCGCCGATGACTATCATCTCGTTGTTTTTTACCCTGACGGTTGTGCTCATCTCGCGAAGATCGACAGTTGGTAGGGAAATCTTCAGGTTGTTGCTACCGATGGTGCCAAGGTTCTTGTCTTCGAGTTTGATGAGATCGGTGACTATGGGTGTAATTGTCATTGAGACATTTCCGTCGGCATTGATATACGGAGCGAGTCCGATCATCACGCCCGACAGAATACTGCTCGTATTTATCGTAAAGGTTACGGTACCTGCTGTACCTGCTGTAGTTGTGGTCGTCTGAACGCGCGATATGAAATTGACGTTTCTGCCTACACTCAGCATTGCGGTCTGCCCGTTCATGAGACTGACCCTTGGATTGGAAAGGACCTTTACGTTGCCCTGTGTCTGCAGGGCCTTAAGGAGGGAGATAAAGTTGGCCCCGGTGATACCAAACTGGAATGACGGGCCGACCGAATCCACCACATTGGAAAAAGGAGTGTTTGCTACCCCGATAGGTGACGCCCCCAGAGGGGTCTGGGTGCCGCCGCTTAGAGTGCCGGCGCCGTGCCAGTCGTCAAGAAACTGCCAGTCGATGCCGTACTTGAGGCCTTCATTAAGCTGTACCTCAACAATCCTCGCCTCGATCATGACCTGCCTGTTGAGGCTTTCCTTGATCCTGTCAAGCAGGTCCCTGGTTTTTTCAATGGAACTTTTAGAGGCCGTAACCGCAATGGTGCCGGTCATCCTGTTTATACTGAAGTAGGGCTTGGGCCTGGAACTGTCGGCGTTCAGTATCTTTGATATGGACTCTTCAATTGATTTATAGAGGTCCTGGCTTTCTTCCTTTGTTTTACCTTCCAGTGTAACGTTCCCGGTCAGTTCGGTCGTTCCTGAAGATATCGATGAATTGCCGGCACCGGTAAGATCTCCGGACGATACGCCTCCAAGGATGTCTCCTCCAAGGTTGATATTATAATTATTGATTACCGACGGGTGCCCGAGTTCATAAATCATTGTATCCTGCGACTTTACGATGAGCAGGTTTTTCCTGACCTCGTAATAGTAATCCACCGATGAAAAGATAATGTCGAGGGCATCTTTTACGTTTACATTATTAAGGGTAATCGTTACGGGTGTCCCGGGATCGACCCCTTTCTGCATTACAAGATTCAGGTGTGCGGAGTCTGCAATAACCTTTACAACGTCTCTGAGGGGGGCATTCCTGACCGATACTGAAATTATGCGCCTCCTGAGAGGTGAAATATCTTCAGACACGGGTCTAAACGGCGGAACCATGAATTCCGGAGTTGACGGCTCATTTTCTTTGTTCTCTACAGGTGATTTTTCGGACAGCGCCTTTTCTGCGACCTTCCCGGTATCCGGTGAGGATATTTTATTCGGGTCTTTCCGGCCATCTGCCCTCTCATGGATTTCATTGCCCTGCAGATGCTTCCCGTTATCCTTATCCCGCACTTCAGTGAACCCTCCTGAGCAGGACAGAAGAAATAACAGAAAGACTATCAGTATTTTTTTCATTGCTCCTCCAGTTTTATCCATTTTATGACGCCGTTTATTATCAGTGCAACCCCATCCTTCTTTATCCTGGCTACCTTGCCGCCATTAATTTTGTCACCCTCCCTGACAATTTGATCATTAATGACTGCTCTCTTGTCGTTTTCACCGATGAAGATAAAGTTTACAATAAGCCCGGATGCCATGTGCGGAGCATTTCCTTTTACTGCTTTCAGCCCCGAGGCATTAATGGGTCCCCGTATTTTTGATGAGAATTTCAAATGAGGCCTCCCGACTATCTCCGTGTCCGACAATATCGTTCCCGGATTAAACCTGTATGCCTCTACTTCGGCAGGTGTAAAACTGATTGCTATATCTTTTTCGAGCGTAAGGTAGAATGCTCCCATGATAAAAATGAACGGAAGCGCCAAAAGAACGGGATAAATCTTCTTTATCAACGGACCGACCCCCCGGCAGGCATTACGAGTTCTCCCTTTATCAGGCATGTTGCCTTACCTGAGGGTGATCTGACGAATGAAAATGTCCTGAATCTGAAGAAGGGGAATGTTTCTCCTTCGAGGTAATCAAACCTCTTCAATAATTTATAATAGCTATCGAAATCAAATTTGATCTGGACGGGCAATGAAACCCTGGTAATCCCTCCACGCATATCCGTCAGAATGAGTTTATCTCCCGCGAACCTGTTCCTTATGTCATCGGCTGCGCGAAGCAGAAACCCTCTGCCTGTGGATTTTTCGTGCAGAACGGGCACCATCCTGTCTATTTGCCTTATCCTGCTGTTCATCTCCTTTACATCCCTTTCTATCTGCAGCCTTCTCACTTCTATGATCTTCATTTCTACCATCATTTCACTCAGAGCGGTGTTGTATTTAATGACTGTAATATTGGCTCCAATAAGAATTGAACATATTATTCCCGTGACCAGATACAATACAATTTTTCTTCTTATATACAGATTATACATTAATCGGTTTACTCCTCTTCATATACCGAATGGATACTGAAGGTCATGGATTTCAGAGAAAGCTCTCCCACAACGTCTTTTATGCCCCTGGTTTTCTTCAGGCCCGCTACAAGGTTGTCCAGGTCCTGCTGCGACACATAAAGGCTGCCTGCCCCCGCCTTGCCGCCCATTCTCAGCTTAAGGGTTTTCCCACCGTCATATTCCATCTGGAATGTATCTATCGAAATGCCGTTGGTCCTGAGGCCGGACAGGGCATACAGGAGGCCCGCAACAGACGGCTGCCCCGTCATACTGTTAATGAAATCCGCCATTGGTTTTCTGCTCTCCAGTGATTTTTTTTCAGAGTTGTATTTATTTATTACGGGCCGCAGATTATTGTGCAGAGAGCGTATTGAAGACAGCCGGGATTTCAGAGAACTGTATTTGACAAGATTGACTCCCAGCAACCCTGCCAGCAGTAAAGACAGGATTGTGAATGAGGCAGTTGAATACCTTATTAAATTTGACAGGATGCTGAACCTCCTGTATCCGTCCGTAAAAATGCTCTTCATCCTGCCATGCCCGAGTGCGGAAATCGGGACAAGATAATTCGTGAATATCTCATTGTCGACCTCGATTGTACCGGGTCTGGAAAAGTGGACGGAAGGTATGGTCGCCTGCATGGAAGCGGAAGAGGTATCATCTCCGCTGCCGGCGATCATAATTTTTTCAGGGGTGATACGAAGGGCCTGGATACAGTAGTTGACGGTCATGTTGATATTTTGAATATCATAGTCGGCAATGCCTTCACCAATAGACTGAAACGAGCGTGCAAAGAGCATTCTGCCGTTATCTATCAGGGAGATGTTTTTTCTGCCTCCAATTTCATGGAAGAACAGGTAAGGTCTTTCCTGAACGGGGAGTATCTTCAGCGCCGACATCATGTTGGGGTACAATGCCCTTATCCTCTTGCCTTTTGACAGGAATCTGCGGACTATGTTATCGACTTCGGGGGTTTCAACGTAAAAAACGAAATATTCATTCAGCATTTTCCCATCTACTTTTTTCTGGCCGACCCGGAAAAACAGGGGAGTAATATCGGCCACGTTTGCATTCTTCTTTTTAAGTTCGGATATGATTACCGCGCTTGTAAGGCTTTTCTTAACCGGCGGAATAAGGACACTATCCTGGAAATAATTATTGAAATCTACACTGACAATGAAATCCTTTGCTTTTACACTCGACAGAAAGTCATCAAATTTCTCATCAGGCAGGACGAATGAATCATTGACGATGATTTTTTTTCCTTTGAGGGTTGCAAAGACAACCTTGATATTATCGCCCTCAATGCTTACGGATACGGCTTTTGCCAAAATCACCTCACAGAGCTTATTGTTAAATATTGAGTTATAGTATAGCAGAAAAAGATTTATCAGTCGACAAGCGATCTTTTTACAGCATTTACAATTGAATTGATCTGGGAGGTTTTTATCGTCATTGCGTCAAGGATAAATCTCTCATTCTGAATTCTTCCTATGACCGGGCTGTCTGCCTTTCTCAATCTTTCTTCCAGTGTATTTATGCTTATGTCCTCAGGCAAAACAGAAACGGTCCATGTTACAAATTCGCATTCAGGCAGTGAACCTCCCCCGGCCTTTGTCCTCGCCCTGCCTGTTCTGATATCTGCCCTGAGCCCGGCCTTTTTCAGTGCAGAAGCAAGACGTCTTGCCCTGATCTTCAGGGCTTCTTCGGAAGTAAACAGCATCCTCAATACAGGTATCTCTTTCCTGGCTTTATCCATATCTGCATAGATCATGAAGACGGCCTCGAGAGCCGAAAGGGTGAATTTATCAACCCTGAGCACTCTCGTAAGCGGATGCTTCTCTATCTTCCCGATAATTTCCGGCTTGCCGGCAATTATGCCCGCCTGCGGTCCACCGAGCAGCTTGTCGCCACTGAAGGTGGTGAGGTCAACGCCGGATTTGACTACATCCCGGACCGTGGGCTCACTATTAATGCCGAGGGGCCTAAGATCAATGAGACACCCGCTTCCGAGGTCGTACATCGAGGGAAGGTCATGCTTCCCGGCCAGCGAAACCAGCCTGTCAACCGGGACATCCCCCGTGAATCCGCTTATCCTGTAATTGGACTGGTGTACCTTTAAAATAAGACCCGTGTTTTCGTTGATAGTGTTTTCGTAATCAAAAAGGTGAGTCTTGTTCGTTGTGCCGACCTCTTTCAATATTGCTCCGCTCTGCAACATCACGTCCGGGATGCGGAAAGCCCCGCCTATTTCGACGAGTTCCCCTCTCGAAACAATGACCTCCTTGCCTCCGGAGACAGCGCTCAGGCAGAGCATAACTGCAGCGGCGTTGTTGTTGACAACCAGACAGTCTTCCGCTCCGGTAATATCGTTTATCAGTTCTTTTATGTGTGCGTATCTCTTGCCTCTCCTGCCTTGTCCCAGGTCATACTCAAGATTCGAATATCCTTCGGCAATCCTTGATACATTTTCGAGAACTGCTTTGGGAAGCGGCGCCCTGCCGAGATTGGTATGTATGACCACGCCGGTAGCGTTTATGACGGGCTTGAGATTATAGCCGGATATACCCTGAAGGATTTCCATAACAGTGCTTACAATCTCATCCGTATCCGGACAGGGGCTGTCTCCTTCGATAATCCCGCACCTGAACTGATCGATCGCCATTCTTGCAGCCTTAAGCACAAATGACTTGGGACAGGTTTCAAGCTTTTCCCGAATTGTTTCGCTCTTCAATATCCGGTCGACCGAGGGGAGATCTCTCAGCAAAGACTGTTTATTTTTCATTTGAATTTTCTAACATAAAGTCTGAAATATTGCAAGGTATATGGCAACATTAACTCAAGTACCGGCACAAAAAAGCGGCAATATTTATTGTTACGTCAAGAATCCATTGACACGTGTAAATTAATCCAATATACTTATACCCATGCGGGATGCAAACATAAGACATACTCTTGGTTCAATAAATCGGCGAATAAAGCTTGCAAGTTTGATATCCCTTTTAATTATTTATTCGCTTGTTCTTGTTATTGCCCGGTTGTTATATGTTTCTATTGCATATATACCGATGAGTTCCATCGTTGCCATACTGGCAATAATTGCCGGCCTTGTTGCCCTTTCCACCTTTTTTGTCCGCAAAAGCCTTAAATATGCCGTAAGCAGAATTGAAGACTTCAGCGAAAAGATTGTTTCGATTTCCAGGATTTCAAGAGACATTAGTGAAATTGTCCACAGCGACCTGCTTCTCAATAAAATAATAGATATTTGCCTTGAACTTACAGGAGCCGATGCAGGTTCCATTTTTCTTGCGGAAGGGGATAATCTTGTTCTTAAGGCTGTCAGGGGCGGGGCAGGTGAAAAACTCACCGGCCTGTCAATCCCGAAGTCACAGGGAATTGCCGGGTGGGTTGCAGCAAACGGTGAAACGGTTAGAGTGGATGATGTGAGCGTAGACAGCAGGTTTTCTCCTGAAGTTGACGAGAGATCGGGCTACAAAACCGTTTCTCTGCTCTGCGTACCGCTCAGATTGAGCTCCGGTACGATAGGAGTTCTGGAATTAATAAATAAGAAAAACGGAGTCTTTATAAATGAAGACGAGGCCATTGCATTGTATCTGGCTGACCAGGTGTCGATAACGATTGACAGGGACAGGTTCTATGAAGACCAGAAAAATTACGAAATCCACCTCACAAGTATTCTTCTCAATGTGATGGATACACTATATCTGGAGAAACGCGGACATGCAAAACGGGTAGCCAAATATACCCTGGTAATGGCACAGGCGATGAATATGTCTGAAGATCAGAAAAAATTGTTGTACAGGGCTTCCCTGCTTCATGATATCGGTATGTTAAGGGTAGACCCGGAGACGATTAGCTCAAAAGAGGATTATAAGGCGCATTCACAGATCGGTTATGAAATGCTTTATCCGATCAATTTCTATGCCGATATAGCGCCCATAATCCTTTACCATCACGAGCGCTATGACGGCAGGGGATATCCGTCCGGACTGAAGGGAGAAGAAATCCCGCTGGAGTCGAGAATGATATGCATCGCCGAGGCATTTGATGCGATGATAAGCAGAAAATCATATAAATATACCGGTAAGCTACTGAGCAATGAAACGCCTTCCCGCAAAGCGTTCGATTCCACAATAAAAGAACTCAGGGATAATGCAGGTACGCAGTTTGATCCGGAACTGGTGGATTTATTTGCAAAGAATATTGACGAAGAAACAGTTGAAGAATGATATTATCATTCTAATGGAGCCCCTATAAGAGCGACATCCCGACTGTCCTGCATAGCGGCAGAAAGGCGGCATTCATCTTCTGCCTGTCCCGGCAAAGTCGAGGCTTGCCTGGATAAACTTATTCTCCCGTAGGGTTCCCTCATTAATTTCCCCGGGCAGGCGAATGAATACAATCCGGGCATTAATGTAAATTAACCCTGATGGGTATCGTATATCTCCTCGAATTCCGGTGCAAGTTTGATAAACGCATCAAGTATTCCGGGATCAAAGTGTTGCGGTTCCGTCCTGCTGTCTCCCTCTGTAATTATATGGAATGTTTCCTCGTGACCAAGAGCGGATTTGTACGGCCTCCTGCTCATCAGCGCGTCATACTGGTCTACAATGTTGACTATCCTGCCTTCTATGGGGATATCTTCTCCTTTCAGGCCCCGGGGGTAACCCGTACCGTCCCATCTTTCATGGTGGTTCAGTGCGATGGATGCCCCCATCTGTATAATACCCTGAAATGAGTCGGACAACATTTCAGATCCAATTGTTGTATGCCTTTTCATAAATTCGAATTCGTCCCGGGTAAGTCGCCCGGGCTTCAGCAATATGGTATCGGGTATACCGATCTTTCCGATGTCATGTAATGAACTTGCAAGTCTTATAGTTTTAACAAAGTTATGCGGCATATCAAGGCTTTCAGCAATTCTTGCCGTATAAATGCCTATCCTCGATATGTGGGCGCCGGTGTCGGTATCCCTGAATTCCGAAACAACGGTTAATCTGTGTATTACTTCCCTGCTCAGGGATTCAAGTTCAAGAGTCCTCTCGCGAACATTGTCTTCAAGCTCCTGTTTGTAGTTTAATTCAAGCCTCACGAGCCTGCAGTAATTTGCCGCTTTTTCTATGCTGAGAATTATGTTTTCATACTTAAAGGGTTTGGTAACAAAATCAAAGGCGCCTTTTTTTATTGCATCGATGGCCGTTTCAATTTCGGCAAAGGCGGTCATAAGTATCACCGGGGTGCCGTAATTCATTTCATTGATCCGGTCCAGAAGCTCAATGCCCGACATCCCCGGCATCCTTATGTCTGTGAGGATGACGTCAAAAATCGATTCCTTAAGGATATCCAGCGCTGCCGGAGCATTGTCGGCAGTAACAATCAGGTACCCTTTTGCCTTCAGATATGCACTAAGCGATTCAAGAATAAATGGATCATCATCTACGACAAGTACTTCTATCTTTTGTAATTCTTTATGCATCATTCAGCGTCTTCCTGATTTTCCTGATGAAGTCCTCATGGTAAAAAATTAGATGTCCTTCCCCCCTGTGACGGGCAGGTAAATCCTGATTGCTTCCTGCCGCGGTTTGCTGTCCACATCGATATAGCCATTATGCTGTTTTGTTCAATTATACCATAATACAGCTGAAAGCCCCGGGCCCGCTCCCTCCCCCGCTTCCCGGCCGGGCAGGTTTATAGTGAATTTTAATGAAAAATGTAAATATTGGAATGCAAACTACAAAATTAACTTCATCACTATTTTATATTTTGCCCTTTACGATTTTGCATATTCACTGTAATCCCTCCTTGTCTGCGCCTGCCTGCCTGTACGTGCCGCAGGCGGACATCAAAGAATGAAATGCATAGTCATTATAACAGAAATATCTATAGATTCATACTATTTTAGGAATAAATATATCTTGTCTTACATATTATTATCTGACTACTTTTATATAGAGACATCATTTATTGAATGTTGTAAACTATAAAAACGGCCAGGGCTTAAGTATTTTAAATGGATAGCGAGCGGATTCCCCGTGGTCTTATCGCGGGAAGCTTTTAATTAAAAGTTCATGCCCCGGCAACAGAGGTTAAGTAAAAGGCTGATAATGAACTGGTATGCAATATATACAAAACCAGGGGCTGAAGACTCGACCGGCAGGCTCCTGAATAAGTGTGCAATAGAGATTCTCAATCCCGGGATTGTTATCAAAAAGTATGTCAGGGGAAAATACTCGGATATATTTGAGCCGCTTTTTCCATGTTACATATTTGCTCTATTTGATGCTGAAATACATGGTCACATGATCAAATACACCCGGGGGGTCAGGTATATTGTCGGAAAGGAGAATCCTCTGACGGTTCCGCCAGGGATTGTAGATGCAATAAAGAAAAGGATGGAGGGCGGTATTGTCCGGCCTGAACCTGAAGACCTGAGTCATGGAGACAGGGTCTTGATCAATGAGGGGCCGTTCAGGGATTTCTATGGCATTTTCAAAGGTAAGATTTCAGGGAGTGAACGGGCCATGATACTTCTTGAGGCACTGCACTGCAGGATGGATATAGATGCGCGTTCCATAATAAAGGTATAGAAGAAAAGGCTTGAGGTCATCATAATAATGGAGTTCTTTTGTTAAGGTTGGATTGAGGCGAAAGGGATTATCACCCGTTTTAATCCATAAATATTTTTAATAGATTGTCATGTTATACTGATAACCATGGACAAGATATACACAATCTGTCCTTACTGTGGCTGTGGTTGCGGTCTCTATCTTCACACCACAGGCAACAGGGTCACGGGCGTTTCTCCAAGCAGGTCACATCCAGTCAACAGAGGCACCCTCTGCGTAAAGGGCTGGAACTCCCACGAATTCATTAACCATCCGGACAGGATTGCCTGGCCCGTCAGGAAAACCGATAGAGGTCTTGTCAGAACGTCCTGGGAAGATGCGTTAGACATTACCGCTTCAAAACTCTCTTCAATAGCCGGAGAATATGGTCCGGATTCGATCGGTGTCCTGAGTTCCGCAAAGTGCAGCAATGAAGAAAACTATCTCATGATGAAATTCGCCAGGGCCGTTATCGGCACCAACAATGTCGACCACTGCGCCCGGCTGTGTCATTCATCCACTGTCGGTGGTCTGTCCGGGGCCTTCGGGTCGGGCGCCATGACCAATTCCATAACAGAAATAGATGAGGCCAGGACGCTCTTCGTCATCGGTTCCAATACCACGGAACAACATCCCATGATCGGCATGCATATGCTGAAGGCGGTTGACAGGGGAGCGACCCTTATAGTTGCCGATCCGAGGAGGACACAGATAGCGGAGTTTGCACAGATACACCTGAGGCACCGGAGCGGTACGGATGTTGCGCTTCTTAACAGTATCATGAATGTGATCATACTTGAAGGGCTTGTGGATATTGATTTTGTAAAGAGACGCACAGAGAATTTTGGCGGTCTGATGAATGTCGTCAACTACTATACGCCGCCGGTGGGTGCAAGAATTACAGGTGTGCCGGCAGAGGCGATCAAAAAGGCTGCGCGTATCTTTGCCACGCAGCAGCGTTCCATGCTCTTTTATTCCATGGGCATAACACAGCATATTACAGGTGTTGATAATGTTCGGTCATGTGCGAACCTTATCATGCTTACCGGTCATATAGGGCAACCATATTCCGGGCTTAATCCGTTAAGGGGTCAAAACAATGTCCAGGGGGCATGCGATATGGGCGCGCTTCCCGAATTCTATTCAGGATATCAGAAGGTGAGTGACCCTGCATCGAGGAGGAAATTCCGGCGGGCATGGGGAACAAAGGTGCCAGACAAGCCGGGAATGGCATTGACTGACATGATCGATGCAATAGGCAAAGGCAGGATAAGGGCGCTATACATAATGGGGGAAAATCCCCTTATGTCGGACCCGGATTTAACACAGGTCAGGGAGGCGTTCAGGTCTCTTGATTTTCTTGTTGTGCAGGATATCTTTATCTCGGATACAGCCGGGATGGCGGATATAGTACTGCCTGCGGCAAGTTTTGCCGAAAAAGACGGCACCTATACTAACACGGAGAGGCGCGTCCAGAAGGCCGACAGGGCACTCAGGCCCTATGGAGAGGCACTGCCTGACTGGCAGATAATCTGCCGGCTTGCCAACAGGATGGGCTATCCCATGTCATATAACGGAACGTATGAAATTATGGAGGAAATCGCTCTTCTAACACCGTCTTACGGCGGAATTCTGCACCACCGGCTCGACGAGAACTCCGGTCTTCAGTGGCCGTGCCCTGATATGAACCATACCGGCACACCTTATCTTCACAGAAAAAAATTCGCACGCGGCCTTGGCGATTTTATTCCCGTGGAATTCTTGCCGCCGGCAGAGCAGGTGGACGACGACTATCCCATGCTGCTCACCACCGGAAGAATGTATTTTCATTATCATACGGGTACGATGTGCAGACGAACATCCACCCTTGAAAGGGAGGAACCCGAATGTTTTGTGGAAATTAATCCTTCAGACGGTAAGCGTCTCTGCATCAGGAGCGGACAGCCCGTAAATATTACCTCGAGGCGTGGAGGGCTTGAGGTCAAGGCCATGATCACGGAAAAGACACCCGAGGGAACAGTCTTTGTCCCTTTTCACTTCAGGGAGGCGGCTGCGAATATCCTTACGAATCCGGCATGCGACCCGGAGGTGCGGATACCGGAGTTCAAGGTATGTGCCGTAAAGGTGGAACCGGTAGCCGGAAAGAAAACCACGAGAAAACCTGAGGAAGTGGATATAAGTAAATTCTGGATTGAAAGAGAATGAGCGACACATTTATTCTTGACAGGAATCATTTGCCGTACTGGCTCAGACAGCTTAGAAAAGAACGAAAGCTTATCGGGCCCATGCGAAAAAAGTCGGGCGATATTGTCTATGAGGAAGTCAGTAATATTCATGAGATAGAGCTGAATTGCCCTGCCATTCTGCCTCCGGTAAAGGAATTCTTCTTCCCGGCGACTGAGGCCATGCTCCGGTTTAAAAAGGGGAATGTCAATGATAATATTATGGGAACACCGGCTGTTATATTCGGCCTTCGATCCTGTGATGTCTCGGCGCTTAACCTTGTCGACCGGTTTTTCGGGGGCGACATCAAGGACCGGTATTATACGAAGAAACGTGAAAATACACTCCTTGTTTCGGTCGGCTGCAACATGCCCGACCCGACCTGCTTCTGTATGAGTATGGGTACAGGACCCTTTCTGCATAAGGGATATGATATCCAGTTGACGGATCTTGGAGATAGATACTTTGTAGAGGCCCGGTCCGGCAGGGCAAAGAACATAATGAACAAGTTCAGGCATCTTTTCGGCAAGCCTTCGAAGGCTGACTATGAGGATCAATATGAGGCCGTGCACCTGTCCCAGACTTATTTTGAGAAACGGATAAACCTGGAAGGCGCCAGGAATGCTATTGTGTCGGGCGCTGTGCATGATGATTTCTGGAGGTCGGTGACAGCGAGGTGCTTCGAATGCGGCGGTTGCGTGTATGAGTGCCCTCTATGCACATGCTTCAATGTCATTGACAGGAAGTATGACGGTACGGTCGAACGCGCAAGGGTCTGGGATACATGTATGTTCAAGGGATTTACGAGAATGACCGGAGGGGTGCTGCCGAACAGGGACAGGATCAGGAGGACCAAACGATGGTATTATCATAAAATCGTATACGGGCCTGAACAGATCGGGACTTTCGGGTGTGTAGGGTGCGGCAGATGTACAATAACATGTCCGGGCGTGATAGATATGGCCACTGTCGGAATGAAATTAAGCAAAGGGGTTGACAATTCGTGAAGCGGGTGAATATTTATACACCGTTCAGGGCTGAGATTAAAGAGATAGAAAAGAAGACGGCTGATGTGAATCTTTACAGGATTGCGCTTCCGAAAAGGATAAAATATTCGCCGGGCCAGTTCTTTATGGTATCGGTCTGGGGTGCCGGGGAAGTACCGATCTCGATTACGTCTCACAGCGCCTTCAGTGATGGGCTTGAGCTATGCGTCAGAAAGGCGGGTTTTGTAACATCGCTTATTTACAATGCGGAAGAGGGGACGGATATCTGGCTCAGGGGGCCATATGGAAATGGGTTCCCACTCGATATTGCAGGCAATTCGGATATCGTTCTTATCGCGGGCGGAATAGGCATGGCTCCGTTGAGGCCGCTCATTTATGAATTTACGAACAGGAATAAAAAATATGGGAATGTGAAACTTGTATATGGATCAAAGTATCCGGATGATGTCATTTTCAGAGACGAGATAGAGGTTTATAAGCAGATGGGTGCGAAGGTGATCGTCAGTGTCGACAGAAAGAACGGGGAATGGGACGGCAATGTCGGGTTTGTGACGGATTTTCTTGGCAGCATTAAGGCGGATATGGTCTCCGCAGTTGCATATGTATGCGGACCTGAGATCATGATAAAGAATGTGACTCGCGACCTGAGCCTGATGGGTATGCCGCATGAGAAGATAATAACGACGCTTGAGGCCCATATGAAGTGCGGGGTCGGCAAGTGCGGCCACTGCTATGCCGGCTGCAAATACATCTGCACCGACGGCCCGGTTTTTTCATATAAAGAGATCAGAGAGTATCAGCTGATGCAGGCATGGGAAGACAATAAATAACAAATCAAACTACAGGGGACACAGGAAAAATCCACAGGAATCTTTATCAGGCTGCTGATATGCGCGAATTTCCAGGACAAAAAGTGATAAAATAATTTCGTAACTATGCCGCCTTCCTCCAGGAGATCTTCCTGATCACCTCCTTATTCTTTTTCCATGCCTTTTGCAGATCATAATTTTTCTGCGCATTAATGCGGAAACCACTTATAGACTAATTTAGAGCCTGTATATAAAGACAGTCTCTCTATCTGTCATTCCGGCAGTCCTTAAGCCGGAATCTATTCTTTTCAATAAGTTCCGGATGCCCCGAACGCTTGCGGGACATGACAGGAATAAAAAACAGCAATTTATACACAAACTCTGTTCCTCTTTTATGGCTTTCCAATATGATCTATGATATTATGTAATTTTAATTCCGGAATCTACGCTTTGCGTATATTATTTATCAGCTGTAGAAAAATGCTGGACAACAATGACACAGATTGATGAAAACAGTTTGTTATCACTTCTATCCGAAAGAATAAATCTCAGAGAGGTGGAACCAGATATAGTTTCTGTGTTTCCCAATAACGAAGTCGGGAACTCCTATGACAATAAATTTGGAACCTTCCACGACCTGATTGCATGCAATCCGATATATAATCGTTTGATATGGGGTTACTCCACTGCAGAATTCTCCAAGTTTACAAACAAAGCTCTCACTTCATCGACTAATGGAAATATATTAGACATCGGCTGCGGTTCGTTGGCATTTACTGCTAAAACTTACGATAGCTATGATAAACGTCCGGTTATTCTTTTAGATCAGTCACTAAAATTATTGAGAATGGCTAAATCAAGAATGGCCAAATTGCACGGACATGTACCGAAAAACATAATTTTTCTGCATGCAGATGCCCAACAATTACCTTTCAAATCTGAAAGTTTTACAACGGTTATCTCATTAAATTTATTACACGTTCTCGATGATATTAAAAAAATACTAATTGGCATAAAAGATGTCTCTTCTGCCAAGGCCAATTTTTATTTCACAACCTTAATTACAGGCAACCGTCTTGCTGACAAATATATGAAGGTATGGGTAGGTGCCGGAGAATTAGTAGCAAGGAACATAGAAGAGCTGCAAACAATTTTCAACGGGTTTGATATGCCAATTACATACGAAATAAATGGGAATATGGCATTTATTCACTGTGAATCAAATTAAATAAACAGCTATCAAGGCAATTCACCGGCGGCAATTCCGCTGCGCGCCATTGCCGCCGGTGATTTTAGCCGTTGACTGAATAAGAGGAGTCGTTATCATGAAGGTAAAATCATTATTTTTAAATCCATTAATCAGTCATTCAATTTGGGGTGCTTTAATCGGCTATTTTTTATTTCACCCCATTACGATGATCATATATGATTTTATAAATTACTTGCATGGCAATGCTTATTTTCATTTTTGGTCCGACGTGATCGAGGCTTTTAAGCTACATATGCTTCCTATGGCTATACTGTATACCTTTGTAGGCGGCATACTCGGTTTCCTATATGGAAATTACGCCAGGGTGCTCTTTGAAAAGAATGAAAATCTACGTAAGAACAGCCAGCAATTAAGAGAACAAATTTTAACAGTAGAAAAACAAGCCACATTAGGAATCATGGCAGGATCAATAGGCCATGAAATTAAAAATATTTTGGCGGCTATAATGGGTTATTCTCAACTTATGCAATTGAAGGAAGATACATCGCAAAAACTCAAATCGGAGTTGGAAAAAATTCTTGAAGCTACAGCAAAGTTGGACAAACTGGCCCAAGCCCTACTTAATCTTGGACGTCCCCGAAATGCCCAGTTCGGGGAAATCAATGTTTGTGAGGTTGTTGAATTGACGACAGCTACTTTACTTGATTGCGGAATTCTGAAGAGAGTTAAGGTAAAAAAAGAATATAGCGATTGTGATCTGACAATTAAAGCAGATCCATTCTTGTTTGAGCAAGCGATACGGAATATTGAGATAAATGCTGCTCAAGCAATGGATTATAATGGTGTTTTACATATTAGCATTGAGAAAGAGTTAAACGCTCAATTCATCAATATTAAAATTAAAGATACAGGCCCGGGAGTTCCTGAAGAACATCTCTCTCGGATATTTGATCCTTTTTTTACTACAAAGCCAGAGGGAATCGGTAATGGCCTTGGCCTCAATATCGTTCAAGAAATAATTAAAGATTTGGACGGTACAATTGAGGCTCGAAACAGTAAAGAAGGAAGCGCGGAATTTGTTATACGGTTACCCTACATACTACATACCGTGAGTTCGCATTAAAAAGTCTAACAATGGGTCAGACTGTGTGAAAACTCCTGCATTATTTGCCACTTTCATAGAAGAGTAAAGAATAATATTCTACCCCCGCCCTTAAAGTGTTGCGTCCCACCAATTCGAGACCGCTTTCAGGGGTCTAATTCCCACCTGAACGGTACCAGTTGGAAGGCGACTATTCCCAGCGAACCGGGACCACCTGTAAAACGTCAACTATTTCCCCCTGTTGACGACAATTAATATTCCCGAAGAATTATAAAGGGAGTAGCCTATTTAGTGTCTGTGTATAAACTGCCGTTTTTTATTTTTGTCATGCCCGAAGTCTGTAATCGGGCATCCGGAACTTATTGAAAAGAATAGATTCCGGCTTAAAGACTGCCGGAATGACAGGTAGAGGAACTGACTTTATACACGGACTCTAATTAGGTTTATATCATAACATCGTGAACCATTGAGAAAGCATCAAAGACAGAGAGTCACGGAAAAAGAAAGCCATAGAGAAAGATAACGCATAACATGATTGAGTGACAAATCCCCCTTAATCCCCTTTTTGCCAGAGGGGGAAACAGCAATCCCCCACTTTGGAAAAGGGGGCAAGGGAGGATTTTCCAATACTTCTTTATTGATATTAATCTTTTGAAATTCCATTACATAAAAAAATGGGTTCACGATATTATGACAGCAATCACCTAATGTTGAAATCTTCATAACGCATCTTCCCTTCCCGGTCAAGCCGGAGCATAATATCATTTTTACCTTATTCCTCTGTTTAAAGGTTTATCGTGAAGATTTCCGCAAGAGATGTCAGACAAAGAGATTAAAGGTGGCTTCTACACTTTCAGGAATCACTTCTCCCTCCCACCTCCAAAATCATTAACGATTTTATGCGCTATTACATAATACCATTCGGTATGGGAATCTTCTCTCATTCTTAACGTTCCCTTAATACTCCTGTAACATTGCCGGTGTAAGCTATGGAGTATGGAATACAAGATGATGACGGAAGGCCGGGAACTAACCTGCAGCTTTTACTCTGCATCGGATAAAGGGTGTGCAAAGGGGATGCCGACGGCGCAGTCCTGGGAAAAGGGTATATGCCGAATGCACCCGGAGAAATGCCCGGTACGATATTTCAAAGGAGGTGGGATCGGCAATATGACACGCAGTAACAGAATCTTCATGAATTTGTAACATTCCTGTAACATTCAGCAGATAAACTATTAAAACAACAGAAAAAGGAGAAATAATGAAAAGAGCAGTAACCATAGTATTCACTATCATCGTCGCAATGATGACAACTATCGCCTTCGCCGGAGAAACACTCAACGGAGCTGGTGCAACGTTTCCCTATCCCGTGTATTCGGCATGGGCATGGGACTATAACAAAATAACCGGCATAAAACTGAATTACCAGTCGATCGGTTCCGGTGGAGGGCAGAGGCAAATCGCGAACAGGACTGTAGACTTCGGCGCCTCGGATGCTCCGCTTAAACCGGGAAAACTCAACAAGCTTAAACTTTATCAGTTTCCCGCCGTCATTGGTGGAGTCGTCCCCGTGGTCAACATTCCGAAGATGAAAGCCGGACAGATAAGGCTCGACGGGGAAGCAATGTGCGGAATCTTCCTCGGCACGATTACAACCTGGAATGATAAAATAATATCCGGCCTGAATCCCGGCCTGAAATTCCCGGACAAGAAAATCACCGTAGTCCACAGGTCTGACGGATCCGGCACAACCGCTATTTTCACAACATACCTCAGCGGCATATGTTCTAAATGGAAGGACAAAGTGGGCGCAGGCAAGGCAGTCAAGTGGCCGACAGGTATAGGAGGAAAAGGCAATGAAGGCGTGGCAAACTATGTCAGGCGGGTTAAATACTCCATAGGATACGTTGAATTCGCTTACGCAAAACAAAATAAACTAACTTATACCCTTCTGAAGAATCCGGCAGGGACCTTTGTGAAACCGAATTTTCAGAGTTTCCAGGATGCCGCTGCATCCGGAAAATTTGATCCGAAGAAGCACTTTTACCTCTGGTTGACAAATGCACCCGGGAAAAATGCATGGCCGATCGCCGGGGCAACCTTTATACTGCTTGCAAGGGAAAAGAGAGATTCAAATATTAATACCGTAAAGTTTTATGACTGGGCATTCAATAACGGCGATAAAACAGCCAAGAGGCTCGTGTATGTACCGTTGCCGGAGGCGTTAAAAGACAAGGTCAGAGGGTACTGGAAGAGTCATGGAATCTACTGAACGCAAGACTATTGAACCCGCTTATTAAAAGAACAGGGCCATGTGAGTATTATATATCCGGTACTGTTTATTTGTTTGCCGGATTCACTGAATTATAGTGAACAATTAAATAAATTGTTATAATATCCCCCTCCCCATTCCCCCCGGGGAAATGGGGAGGGGGATATTGATTTCTTCTAAGGACTTTTACTATAGCTTTGAGGAGTGATAACAGTTGCGAGTTCTTCTACGGAAAAATCCTGTTGACCTCTTGTTCCTGACGATTACAGCGATCGCGTCCGCAACCGTGCTTGTTCTCATCGCCGGTATCCTGTATGTCCTGTTTTTAAAGTCATCTCTCGCCATAGAAAAGTTTGGTATCCTCAATTTCATTTTTTCTACGGACTGGGACCCCGTCCGGCAAATATTCGGAGCAGCGACCACGCTCTTTGGAACAGCAGTAACAACGATTCTTGCACTTTTCTTTGCAATACCGGTTGCGATCGGCACCGCCATTTTTATCACGGAGATCGCACCGAATTTTATGAAGGGCCCTATCGGAATTGCTATAGAACTCCTGGCTGCAATCCCCAGCATCATATATGGCATGTGGGGGCTATTTACCCTGGCGCCCATCATGGCAGAGTATATCGAACCTGCCCTGCAAAACACACTGGGCAAAGTCCCGCTTCTCGGAGCACTGTTTGCGGGCACTCCGATGGGTATAGACCTTTTTACTGCGAGTATTATACTAAGTATTATGATCATTCCATTTACTGCAAGTATTGCAAGGGATTCCTTCAATCTTACACCTGCTATTGTTAAGGAGTCTGCCTATGCAATCGGGGCAACGAAATGGGAGGTCGTAAAGAATGTCATTCTTCCTTACTCAAAGTCCGGAGTATTCGGTGGTATCATACTTTCTCTCGGGAGGGCGCTGGGCGAAACAATGGCTGTGGCATTTGTCCTTGGAAACAACCACCAGATATCAAGCTCTCTTTTTCATGCCGCCTCTACGATAACAGTTACTCTTGCAAATGAGTTTACAGAGGCGGATACTGATATCTACCTCTCATCCCTCTTCTATCTCGCCCTTATTCTCTTTGTTATGAGTTTTATTGCTCTCGCAGTTGCTAAGATATTTCTTCTCAGGGCACAAAAGAGGTATTCGGCATGACCAGGGAACATATTAGGAAGATACAGAGTTTTACGGCGCTGTCACTTAGCACGCTTGCCGCCGTAATCGGCCTTGTCTGGCTGGTATTTATTCTCGGCGACATCTTTGTCCACGGCATGGGCGCATTAAAGCTGAGCCTTTTTACCAAAGATCCCGCCCCTGCTGGAATCGAAGGGGGAGGCCTCAGAAATGCATTTATCGGACAGCTGATTATTACTTTCTTTGCTACACTGATTGGCGTGCCTATAGGTATTCTTGGCGGAACCTTTCTCGCCGAATACGCCCGGGGGAAAAAGATCGCACAATTGATAAGTATTCTCTCCGATATAATGGTCAGTGTCCCTTCTATCGTTATCGGGACATTTATTTATGCTATCATGGTAAAGCCGTTTGGCCATTTCAATGGATGGGCGGGAGCAGTAGCACTCGCCATTATCATGATTCCCGTGGTGCTCAGGACAACCGAGGACATGCTAAGGCTGGTACCATGGACACTGCGTGAGGCGGCCTTTGCCCTGGGGGCTCCGTACTACAAGGTAATTATCCAGATAGTATACAGGGGCGCATCTGCCGGAATACTTACGGGCATACTGCTGTCAATTGCCCGGGTTGCCGGCGAAACAGCTCCCCTGTTATTTACATCTTTTAACAATTCCTTTTTCTCGACTAATATGAATGAACCGATGGCATCACTTACAGTGACAATCTTTCAATATGCCATGGGGCCTTACGACAGCTGGCATTCACAGGCATGGGCTGCATCGCTCGTTATTACAATTTTTATCCTTGTGCTTACCATACTTGGCAGGATTTTTATCAAATGGAGGTTCGGCAATAAATGAACGGCCTGAAAGAGCTTGAGGCAAAACAACTTAATTTCTATTACTCAGGCAAAGTACACGCCCTCAAAGATATTAATCTGCCTGTTTACAAAAACGCTGTAACCGCACTTATCGGGCCATCCGGCTGCGGCAAGACCACACTGCTCAGGTGCTTCAACCGCATGCACGATCTCTATCAAGGCAACAAATATGGAGGGGAGATAATATTCAAAGGGGGGAACATTCTCGCAAGTGAAATTGACGTAATCGACCTGAGAAGCCGTATAGGCATGGTTTTCCAGAAGCCCACACCATTTCCCATGAGCATATTCGACAACATAGCTTACGGATTAAGGATCAGAGGAATAAAGAAAAAACTGGAGCTTTCTCAACGTGTAGAAAAGGCCCTCAACCACGCAGCATTATGGAATGAGGTAAAGGACAAACTCCAGACCAACTCATATAATCTTTCCGGGGGGCAGCAGCAGAGGCTCGTCATAGCAAGGGCACTCGCGGTTGAACCGGAGGTGCTTCTGTTTGATGAGCCGACATCCGCCCTTGACCCCATTTCCACAGGCAAGATAGAGGAGCTTGTCGTTAACTTAAAAGATGAGGTTACGATTATTATCGTAACGCACAATATGCAGCAGGCGGCAAGAATCTCCGATTGGACGGGATTCATGATGCTCGGTGATTTGATTGAATTTGACAAAACTGATAAAATCTTCACAAACCCTTCACAGAAACTCACAGAAGACTATATAACAGGGAGGTTTGGCTGATGCCGGTCAGGAATGAAGAATTAAGGCACCTGAAGGAGATGCTGGTCAATATGGATGCCTTAGTAGAGAAATCAATAAAGGATTCAATCCATTCATTAACCGATCGCGACTCGGATCTCGCACGCAAGGTTATAGATAAAGACAAGCAGGTAAATACCCTTGATGTCAGGATAGATGAGGAGTGTATCAGGCTTCTGGCATTAAAACAGCCAATGGGCAAGGACCTCAGGTTTATCACTACCGCAATGAAGATAACTACCGATCTTGAACGTATTGCCGACAATTCCGTTAATATAGCAGAAAGGGCCCTTGAGCTTAATAAAGAACCACTCCTGAAGCCGTATATTGATATACCGAGGATGAGAGAGATTGCCCAGGGTATGGTAAGAGACGCCATCGATGCCTTCATAAATGAAGATAAGAGAATAGCGACTGATGTCATCATGCGTGACGATGAGGTTGATGAGCTGAATGAATATGTTCTGAAAGAACTTATGTTTATCATGACCCAGGACCCTTCTACAGTATTCAGGGCAATGAAGGTAAGCTACGTATCGAAATATCTCGAAAGGATCGCAGACCATGCAACCAATATCGCCGAGATGGTTATATATATGGTGGAGGGGAGGATTATCAGGCACATGTCGCCGGAAGACATCGATTCCGCTATCCAGTAAAGGCGGTGCGTGGTGATTGGTTGCCGGTTATTAAAAACTCTTCCCGGACCCGTCAATTGAAATGTTTTTCCTTCGGATACGAATCACCAATCCCCAACAGTTGACAGCCGGCTACCGCCTTTGTTGCCTGTTTTTTGGGCAACGGTGCCTGAATATCAGGCATTTTGCACTCTTTTGGGCCTGGTAAAGATGAAAAAAATACTATTTTAACGAGACTTACCTTTTTTTTGGAACAGGTTGTAATTGGCATGCAATTTGTAGGATAATTATTAAAAGGAGGTTCACCAATTATGAAAAAGATTGAAGCAATAATAAAACCGTTCAAGCTTGACGAGGTTAAGGACGCCCTGAATGAGATTGGGATACAGGGAATGACTGTTACAGAGGTAAAAGGTTTTGGGAGACAGAAGGGGCATACTGAACTTTACAGGGGCGCCGAATATGTAATCGATTTTATTCCCAAAATAAAGATAGAGATTGTTGTATCGGAATCAATCGCCGAGAAGGTTGTCGAAGCGATTCAAAATGCGGCAAAAACCGGTAAGATCGGCGACGGCAAGATTTTCGTCTACCCCGTTGAAAATATAATCAGGATAAGGACGGGAGAAACAGGAGAAGCGGCAGTCTAACAATCCGGGATTCGGGACCGGGGAATAGGGATTGGTTAATGCTCATCAATTAACAAGATCCTCTTACCAACCCCTAACCCCTAATCTCAAAACCCTAATAAATAAGGAGGAAAAAAATGACACCAAAAGATGTTCTGGAACTTGCCCGGGAAAACAAGATCGTGATGGTAGACTTGAAATTTATCGATTTCCCCGGTATCTGGCAGCACTTTTCTGTACCCCTGAGTGAACTTAAAGAGGAATCTTTTGAGGAAGGCTTTGGGTTCGACGGGTCATCCATCAGGGGATGGCAGGCCATTAATGCCTCTGATATGCTCATCCTTCCGGACGCTAACACTGTAATGATCGATCCATTCAGGGAGTATCCTACACTCAGCCTTATCTGTAACATTCTTGACCCGGTTACAAAGGAATTCTACACAAGGGATCCAAGGTATATAGCCCAGAAGGCCGAGAATTATCTCAAATCCCTTGGCGTTGCAGATACTGCTTACTTTGGCCCTGAAGCAGAATTTTTCGTTTTCGATAATGTACAGTACGACCAGACTGCCAACAGCAGCTTTTATCTCGTTGACTCCAAAGAAGGAATCTGGAATTCAGGCACTGACGAGGATCCTAATCTTGCTCATAAACCAAGGCACAAAGAAGGCTATTTCCCCGTTCCGCCAACCGACAGCCTTGAGGATATGAGGACCGAAATGGTTGTAGAGATGCAGAAGGCTGGTATATATGTCGAGGCACAACATCATGAGGTTGCAACCGGTGGCCAGTGCGAGATAGATATGAGGTTTTCACCACTCGTATCGATGGCAGACCAGTTGATGCTCTTTAAATATATTATCAAAAATGTTGCAAGGAGAAACGGTAAAACTGCCACCTTTATGCCAAAACCGATTTTCGGAGACAACGGTTCAGGCATGCACACACACCAGAGTTTGTGGAAGGACGGCAAGCCTCTTTTTGGGGGCAACGGCTACGCTGGACTCAGCGAAATAGCGTTGTATTACATGGGAGGTGTGCTAAAGCACTCGGCTGCTCTGGCTGCGCTCACAAATCCGACGACAAACTCTTACAAGAGACTCGTCCCCGGATTTGAGGCCCCTGTCAACCTCGCATATTCAGCAAGAAACCGTTCTGCCGCACTCAGAATCCCGATGTACTCTGCAAGCCCCAAGGCAAAGAGGGTCGAAGTAAGGTTCCCCGACCCGTCATGCAACCCATACCTCGCCTTCTCAGCCATGCTTATGGCAGGCCTCGACGGTATAGAAAACAAAATAGATGTCGGCGAACCACTCGATAAGGACATATACGAACTCGGTCCTGAAGAACTCGCATCCGTGCCGCAGATGCCCGGCAGTCTTGACGAGGCCATGGACAGCCTTGAGGCTGACCATGAATTTCTCCTCAAGGGAGATGTATTCACGGAAGACGCCCTGATGACATGGATAGACTACAAGAGAGAGAGAGAAATTGACGAGTTAAGATTGAGGCCGCATCCATATGAGTTCTTTATGTACTACGACATATAAAGTGATTACTGTACAATCAAACAGAAAACCCCCTTTGAAAAGGGGGTTTTCTGTGCCAAATCAATCTCAGTAAATAGATCTTATCCTTCCGGTCTTCCTGTCAAAAAGGATAACGTCATAAATCTTATCGTGTTTCAATAATTCCATTTTAAGAAATCGGCCCTTACCGCTCAATCTGCCTATTTTGACCTGGCTGCCCTTAAAATAGCTCTGCACAGCCTCACGTGATTCACCTATTGACAGAGAATCGGGACACACCCCATATTTACTGCACTTCGGGCAATAATCACCGTAGGGGGTATGCATCATCATTCCACCTTCGGCAAAGGAAATAAGCAACATATTCAAGGCTACTATCAGTAATATTTTACCTGACTTCTTCATGTTTAGACCCTATCAAAAAACATTGAAGGAATTATGAATTTCATGGCGCATCCATGCCCGAAATCCTTATTACCTTATTCCTGGACTTCTCTCCCCTGATAATCTTAAATGCACTCTTTCGAATCCCGAGTTCTTTCGCAAGCAGTTCAATCAACTGCTTGTTTGCAGCTCCATCAACCGGTGCGGAAGTCAGTTTCACTTTTACCGTATCTCCAACAATTCCCTGAATACCCGCCCTGGAAGACCGCGGCTCTACCTTAATATCGATTGTTATTCCACCTTTGGATTTTTTATAAGGAAACTTCAATCTCCAATCTCCCCCCGTGGGATGTAAAATATAAATGTACTCCCTTCACCGGTCCCGGATTTTACCTCGATCTCACCCCCCAGTGCATCAACAAGTTCTCTTACAATAGAAAGTCCTATACCGGCCCCTTTTGATCCCTTCCCCTTGTAAAATCTGTCAAATATATGCCGAATCTCTTCTGCATCCATCCCTCGCCCCGTATCAGAAACCCTTATAAAAAACCTCTTCTGTTCAAATCCCATGCTCACCGAAATCCTGCCTCCTTCTGTAAATTTTAAGGCATTTGTCACAAGATTCTTCAGTATTCTGTCCAATTTCTCTCTATCCGTTACTACAACAAACGATTCATTGCAATCACAAACAAGTTCCACTCCCTTACTATTGGCTATATTTCTGACACTCAGGAAACTTTTCTCGATGAGTTCTTTTACATCAACCTCTTCCATTACATCTTTACGGAGGAAACTCGCTTCGGCCCTTGTAATATCTTCGATGCCTTCGACAAGACTGATAAGCCTGTCAACCTCTTCTTTGAGACTCTCAATCTGTTCCTGTGAGCACTCAATAACCCCGTCGGCGATGCCCTCTAAATTTGCCTTCATGATTGTTAACGGGGTACGAAGTTCATGAGCGATATTGGATGAAAGATGGCGCCTTATCATGTCTTCCCTCTTCAAAGCCTCGGACATGAAGTTGAAAGATTCAGCCAATTCGCCGATTTCATCACCGGAAGATATGTCAACTTTGATCCCGGTATCACCCTTTGCCAGCCTTGCCGTAGCCTCTTTCAGCCTCTTAACGGGATTTGTCAAAAAGGTGCTGAAAACAAGCGCCAGGAATATGGCTCCTCCACCTGCGATAATAAATGAAATAATAAGAAATTCCTTGCCTCTTTCAATAAAAACATTTTCCTTTTCAGCAACTTTCCCCCTGCGCCGTATCCCCCTCACACTAAGTGTGCCAATCTCTTTGCCCTTAACAAATAAAGGATAATCCTCAAAATCACCTGTTGGAGCCGACACATCAATAATCGACTCCATCCTCCGGCGCATATTATCTTCAAGGCTATCCAGCACACCCTGAGAATCTATTATTTCAGTCCCGTTATTGTCGCTCACCCTGAGATCAAAACCAAGCATCATCCCCCAGTGCAGAGAATCTATCAGCAATGCCCTTTCCCAATGACCATCTTCGTAGCTTCCCTCCACAGAAGCAAGCACCCAGTATAACCGGTCTTCACGCACCCCCCGCACATAATCCTCAAAATCATTCTGCATCAGGGAGCGGAATATAAAGTTTGATATGAGAGCAATAAGGATTACAAAAAGAAAAGAGAAAAAAAGTTTAGTCTTCATCGGGTTGACCAATAAACCTGTAACCCATTCCGTATACCGTTTTGATAAATCTTGGGGTTCTGGAATCAGGATCGATCTTGTGCCGCAGGTTCTTTATATGTGCATCGATAGTCCTGTCGTACCCCTCGAAGTCATAGCCCTGAACCATATTCACGAGCTGAGTCCTGCTGAAAACATTCCCCGGCCTTTCGGCAAATACAAGCAGAATTCTGTATTCAGTATTCGTAAGTTCCATCTGCCTGTCATCAACATATACCTCAACGGCGTCAACGTCTATTTTCAGAGCACCTCCATTGAAACTGAGCAAAGTCTTTTTTTTCAATGTCCTTCGCAAAAGGGCATTAACCCTTGCAACTACTTCTCTCGGACTGAAGGGTTTTACGACATAGTCATCAGCCCCCAGGCCCAGGCCCCTGACCTTATCCTCCTCCTCACTCTTTGCAGTCAGCATCAGGATCGGGGTATCTGAATCATCCCTGACAGCCTCGCAAATGTCTTCTCCGCTCATATCCGGAAGCATGAGATCCAGTATGACCAGATCAGGTTTATTCTTAAGCGCTGAAATCCCTTCTCCTCCGGTATCAGCGACAGAAACGTCATGCCCGTCCCTTTCAAGATATGTCTTTACGATATCCGAAATCTTTCTTTCATCCTCGATTATGAGTATCTTTCCTTTTACTCCGGTTACCATTCAGTATCCACCTTTTTTATAATAGCAAAAAAGTATTATAAATAATAAAATCGAACCCAATCCCGGCTGGACATCGTCTTCACAGTTTCAGCAGCACCCTGTTTATTTCTTTCTGTTTCCGTGAAGGTCTTCTTGCATTTCCCTTATGGTGCGCACAAACTTCTTCATCATCTTCGTACTTGTACTCATCGTGAACATCCTTAATGCTTATAGCCTTTACCAATAAATTATAATATGTTTCAGAATCAACCGGCACACAGTTATTATTCCATGCGGATGCGACAATATCCCTGTCGGAACTGACAACAACCCATTTTTTCTGACGTTTGGAAATAATCCTTTTTATTACATTATCCGCGCGCTCACCAAGGCTGGAATAAATTACAGTAATACCTCCTGTAACCGTTCGTGATTCTCTGCCCAAGCCATTCTTCCATCCGTCAAATACCAGTGTGATCTCATGGTTTCTGATCTTACGATATGAAACAAGCTGTTCTATCAGGTGCTCACGCCGGGCCATCATATCCCGGTGAGATATACCTATGAGGTTGTATCCGTCGATGATGATGTTAATAGCCTTTTCCTCCCTACAGGTTTCTGCATATATTATACAAAGACACGGAAGACGGTTTCACGACCAATACCAACCACCGGTATAACCCAACTGATTTATGAATAAAAGAGCATGGAAAACCTGCGATAAATTGAAGATTTCCTGCGGCAAGACCGCGGGGAATCTTCTCGCTACCCATCGATCTTCATCAGCACAGAAAAGGCGCCGGTCTTACAACCCGCGCCCAAAATAGTTTTTCATATCAGGTCTTGTTTTATAAGGTATACCCGCTTTCTCCATGCTGTGAATAATCCAGCCCTTCGACCTCGATCTCTTCCGAAACCCTCACTCCGACAAGAAGATCTACCAGCTTAAATATAATCAGGCTCACTACAAAGGAATATAGTCCGACAGCGGCAACTGCGCCGAGTTGTATAAAGAACTGTTTTTCGTTTCCGAAGAAGAGGCCGTTTGCCCCGCCGGGATTGATCGATAGCGAAGCAAAGAGACCGGCTCCAAGAGTACCAAGTGTACCGCCTACACCATGCACACCAAATGCGTCCAGAGAATCATCGTAACCGAAATGCGTTTTTGCATTCAGCGCCGTATAACATACAAGCCCCGCTGCAACGCCTATGAGTAGCGCCGGCATGGGCCCTACAAAACCTGCTGCAGGAGTAATGGTCGCCAATCCGGCGATGGAACCCGTAGCCGCTCCGAACATGGTAGGTTTCCCTCTATGCAGCCACTCTACAGCAACCCATGTAAGAGTAGCCGCAACCGCTGCAATATGGGTTGTCACAAATGCTATCGTGCTCAATTCCCCTGAAGACAAAGCGCTTCCTGCATTGAACCCGAACCAACCAAACCATAGCAGCCCTGCGCCCAGTACAGTCATCGGGAGGTTGTGCGGTGTAAAGGATTCATTGGGGAATCCTCTTCGTTTGCCTATGAATAATGCCGCTGCCAGCGCCGATAATCCTGATGTAGCATGTACAACGATCCCGCCGGCAAAATCAAGCACTCCAAGGCTGTTCAGCCAGCCGCCGCCCCAGACCCAGTGCGCAACCGGGTCGTAAACAACCGTCGACCATATGATCGTAAATAACACATATGCTGAAAATTTCATCCTCTCGGCAAAGGCTCCGCTGATGAGCGCCGGTGTAATCACTGCAAACATCGCCTGATATATCATAAATGCAAGATGCGGTACGGTCGGGGCATACTTTGACGGTTCAACACCGACACCGTTAAGACCGATCCAGTCCAGACCGCCTATTATCCCCTTTATGTCAGGGCCAAACGAGAGGGTGTACCCTATCAATATCCACTGCATACTGACCAGTGCGATAGCAATAAAACTGTGCATGATTGTTCCGAGCACATTTTTCCTTCTCACCATCCCGCCGTAAAAAAGCGCAAGCCCGGGCGTCATTAACATTACCAGCGCCGCTGATATAAGTATCCATGCCGTATCGCCTGAGTCCACCTTCGAACTTCCTCCAGCAAAAGCCATCGATGAAAAAGACAGGCTTAAAAACACAGAAGCCAACAAAAGATTAATGAGTTTTTTCATGTATCCTCCCGATATCCATAGAATAATTTATACCTGGTCCGAAATAAGATAAGAACATAAAAGTATTTGATATAGCAGCCAGAATCGTGCCAGGTCTGTAACCATCTATTTTGAAAGATTATCCGGGAGGACCGAAAAAAATAATTCCTACAAAATTGTAGGAATTTCAGGAAGGCGCACTGATATTGTATAAATATTTCAACTGGTTGGCGCATTTCCTACAAAATTGTAGGAAATGCAAAATTGTCTCTATTTTATAGTATTTATCGCCGTCTCAGAACGTATAACCGCTCTCCCCATGCTGGGTATAATCCAGACCGGCCTCTTCATCTTCATCCGAAACACGCAAGCCGAAGATAACATCAACAAGTTTAAGGATAACAAAAGACATAATAAAAACAAATACAAATGTTGCAGCCACTGCCAAGGCCTGTGTCAACAACAAAGAAGGATTACCGTAAAAGAGACCATTGGCTCCGGCCGGGTTCGCAACGGTCGATGCAAACAAACCTGTGGCAAGGGCTCCCCACGTCCCTCCGACACCATGTATTCCCAGGACATCGAGTGAATCATCATACCCCAATCTTGGTTTCAGGTTCACGGCAATATAACATAAACAGCCTGCGCCAACACCGATTGCTATAGATGACATGGGGCTCACAAATCCGGCTGCCGGTGTAATTGCAACAAGTCCGGCGACCGCTCCACTCACGGCACCCAGCGCCGTCGGTTTTTTCCTGTGAATCCATTCGACCATTGCCCATGTAAATGCCGCCGTCCCCGCAGCAGTATTTGTCGTAACAAAGGCGAGGGCCGCCAGACCATTTGATGCAAGTGCACTTCCGGCATTGAAGCCGAACCAGCCGAACCAGAGGAGCGCCGCTCCGAGGATCGTCATCGGCAGGTTGTGCGGATGCATGATCTCACTGGGATACCCCTTTCTTTTCCCTATCATGACAGCCGCCGTAATCGCAGCTATTGCGGAACTGATATGAACGACTGTACCTCCGGCAAAATCAAGAGCCCCCAGTTTTGTGGCTATCCAGCCGCCGCCCCATACCCAGTGAGCAAGCGGGGCGTAAACAAATGTTACCCAGAGAGCCGAAAACACGAGAAAAGAGGAAAATTTCATCCTTTCAGCAAATGCACCCGTAATAAGTGCAGGTGTTATAACCGCGAACATCCCCTGGAACATCATGAATACGAGGTGTGGTACGGAAGGCGCCGCAGGGGCCGGCCCCTGCCCGACCCCTGACAACCCAAACCATGCCAGGCTGCCTATTACTCCTCCAACGTCAGGCCCGAAAGCCAGGGTATAGCCCCACAAGACCCAGATGATACTTACCATGCAGAGGAGCATAAAACTGTGCATGATCGTCCCCAGCACATTCTTTCTTCTGGTCATGCCACCGTAGAAAAAAGCAAGTCCGGGTGTCATCAGCATGACAAGTGCGGTTGATATAAGCATCCAGGCGGTGTCACCTGCATTTATCCCGGCCGGTTCCGCGGCAAAGGCCGTGGCAGGCGCCAGTATAAACATTGTCACCATAAGAAGTTTATTGATTTTCATCCGAGACCTCCATACTATTTTAGCCTAATATACAATCAAGATCCGTGCCAGGCAGTAACATGCAGAAATTTCAGGAATTTACAGGACAGCCGGGATGACAATTTTGTCGTTAAATAATATGGGCGTAAAGAATACGTTGTATTTTCAGGAAGTTATAAAATATACCTACAATTTTGTCTGGGCTACAAAATTGTAGGACCGAATAATAAAGTCAGGGCCGGGCATTACACCGGCCCCGCGTAAATAACGGCTTGACTATATGGCGGACCTGCCCTTTTCTCCTGTTCTGATCCTCACTGTTTCCTCAAGTGACATGAGGAAGATCTTTCCATCGCCGATCTTGCCGGTTTTCGCTGTTTCTACAATCTTCTCAATAATTTCCTCCGCAACATCCTCAGGGACCGCTATCTCGATCTTGATCTTCGGAACAAATGAGATATCATATTCGGCTCCCCTGTACAACTCGACGTGGCCCTTCTGCCTGCCGAATCCCCTCACTTCCGTAACCGTCATGCCCTGGACACCAAGTTCATTCAGTGCATCCTTGACCTCATCAAGCTTGAATGGTTTTATTATCGCTTCTATCTTCTTCATCTTTCCTCCTGGTATCTTAACAGACACAGATTTACACTCATTATCAGGATGTTACAGATATTTTGCTGTTTCAGTCCCTGCCTTACGGCCGACATCAGCATAAATCTGCGCCATGGTTTTAATATATTACGCCCCTGCACCCTTTGCTCCGGGATGTATCTGGAAATCGGGGTATGCGACGTTCCCATGCTCTTCGATATCGAGACCTTCGATTTCTTCTTCCGCAGATACCCTCAGGCCCATAGTCTTTTCAATAATCTTGAAGAGGATAAACGCTATCGTAAATGTCCATACGAAAGCCGATACAATACCCAGGGCCTGAACACCAACAATCTTCAACGTAGCCCCTTCTGCATTAAAGAGACCGGCTGCAAGTGTACCCCATGCACCGCATACACCATGTACGGACACGGCGCCAACCGGGTCATCCACCTTGAGAACTCTGTCAATAAACACAACAGACAGGACAACAAGCACACCCGCTATAAAACCGAGGATTACCGCACTTGCAGGCATCACATTGTTACAACCGGCCGTTATTGCTACAAGGCCTGCAAGGCTTCCGTTCAATGTCATACTCGCATCAGGTTTCTTGAACATGATCCATGCCGTTATAAGGGCACCCACCGTACCCGCAGCCGCTGCAAGGTTTGTGTTCACCGCAATCTTTGCAATATCGGTAATCGCAGCGGTGGTACTTCCGGAGTTAAAACCGAACCAACCGAACCAGAGGATAAAGACACCAAGGGAAGCCAATGGTATATTATGCCCGGGAATCGCCCTCGGTTTTCCGTCTGCGCCGTATTTTCCGATACGCGGCCCAAGCACAATGGCACCTGCAAGGGCAGCCCAGCCGCCGATAGAATGAACAACCGTCGAGCCTGCAAAATCAATAAACCCGAGCTTCTCCAGCCAGCCTCCGCCATGGAAAAGGCTTCCCCATGCCCATGAACCGAAAACAGGGTAAATAATGGCGCTGACTACTGCGGAATAAACAAGATAAGCGGAGAATTTCGTCCGTTCGGCCATGGCACCCGAGACGATCGTGGCAGCAGTAGCAGCAAATACCACCTGGAACATCCAGAATGCAAACACCCATGGGTCACCGTTCTTTGCAAAATCACTGAAAAAGAAACCGGAAGTCCCGAACCAGCCCGTAGTCGTCACCCCGAACATGACCCCGAATCCGACCGCCCAGTAGACAAGCGAACCTATGGAAAAATCCATAAGGTTTTTCATTACAATATTAACGGCGTTCTTTGCCCTTGTAAAACCCGTCTCTACCATCGCAAAACCGGCCTGCATGAAAAATACAAGGAAGGCCGAAACCAGTATCCAGACGTAATTTGCATGTGTCTGCACCTCTTCGGCAGTAATAGCCTTTTCCGCAGGCGCCGGCTGTGCGGCTTCCGCCTGCACAGCCGTATCACCTGTTGGAGGGTTAGGAATGCCCTGCTCTTCAGCAAAGGCAAACACACTTGAAAATACCATCAAAACCATTATCAGTATGAAAAATTTCTTCATCATCTTTCTCCTTATTCTGCATTTGTTTTAGTTATTTGTAACCGGCTGAATCATTACAAATCCCTAATCTCCAACAATCAATCCCGGCCTTTCTCAGCTCCTTTAGAAACTGAGAGAGAGATTAACTCCACCGTAAATAATATTACTGTCGCCATCGTCACTCATCGCCTTGATGGCATTCTCTGCAACATTGCTGAGAGGGAAAGAGTATGCTATCTTTGGTTCAACAGAGATCGCATCATTTAGAGGAATACTCGCAGACGCAGATATTTCACCATTATAGAAGTTACTGAAGTCATTGCCACTCGCGTCTGTGCCCATCACCAGATTATTGAAGTTGTAACTGGCGGATGCGCCGAGATTCAATGCAATTTTTCCGAACTCCAGGGTATGGCCGACAGATGCGACTGCAAATGCGCCCTTGCCTTCGTCATAATCGTAATACAGTGTCAGAGAGGGACTGAGCAATACATCATAACCGGCCGAAACATAAATCTCCTGAGTATCGGACGCTCCCTCGAGACCGTAGTATATGTAACCCGCATCAAGGCTCAGCCTGTCTATGGAATACGAATAGTCCAGGGTCAGATCCGTTTCCGTCAATTCGGCATTATTATTGAAGTCACTATCCCAGTTAGACCACAGATTGGCGCCGAAGCCACCGTATGTTATACCTACCGACGGCTGGACGACATAACTGTTGCTCAGCTTGATACCTCTCCATACATAATTGCTCATTATATCGACTGATGCACTGCCCGAAGTTGCAACCTTGTCAGCATACAGGTTGGTCACGGACAAACCCATTACCAGAATAATCATTAAAAGTGTCATCCTGAACTTCTTCATTTTACTTCCTCCTTTTTTTGTAACTTCTTGGGATTCGTACTTCTAATCTAATCACCGGCAGTTCATAAACTATTGCTGCGAACAGCGGATGTGGTGAAAATCCGCATATCCGGCCCGCCGGTTATCAGGTCTTTTTCTATCATTACGTGTTTCCATGCGATCCGGCCTTTCTTTTTCAACCACAAGAGTATATGCGGATTTAAGCCATCTCCGGTGTTCGCATGTCACCCGGTTCATGAATAATATTGCCCGTCATCACCTTCTCGCCTCCTTTCGTATTCCATATTTTTTGACCTTGTACCCGATCATCCTCTCGGTTATCCCGAGTTTTCTGGCCGCCCTTGCCATTACCCAGTTGCATTCCTGCATGGCTTGCCTTATTTCCTCTCTCTCAATCCCTTCGATTTTGTCTTTCAAAGTAGCCATATTCGCTCACTTGAACATATATAAAGCTAATATCATGCCAGCTTGTAACTTATTGAAATATAAGAATTTTATATTGCGCTAAAACAACATAATTGTATTATGCTACAATATTGTATGATATGGCGCCCCTGTCGTCTTCCGGGGTATCCGTATTAACCGGATTCCGTGTGAAAGAATTCCACCACCTGGCCGGGTGACAACTCACATCCTCTTTGTCCGGCAATTTCTTTAATACGTTTCGAGAACAACCGGGCATCTTCCCTGTCCAGCACCCTCCCGGATGCCTGTTCAATAACAAATTGTACACCCGTCGTCCCCGAGTAACTGTTGATACGGATAAGCGTTTCACTTGCCCTTCCGATATCGGCGGGATCTATAGGGAGATAAGGAACTTTCCAGCCATCTCCGCCATCCCTCCGGCATGTCCGCAGCCCTTTTTCCAGGGCGTCCTGGTGGGACCCGGCAAAAGTTGAGAAAACCTTCTCACCCGCATAGGGATGGCGTTCATTAATTGTGCATCCCGTACAGCGCCCGAACACACTTGTAACCCGGGACAGATCATTAAGTCGAAGTCCGGGGTCGATTCCCTGCGTATACATATTCAGCGCAAGTGTAAGAATATCTGCATTCCCGGCCCGTTCTCCTATCCCGAAAAGCGTCCCTTCCACCCGTTCAGCACCGGCAAGGAGGGCCAGTTCAGTCGCCGCCACACCGGTGCCCCTGTCGTTGTGGACATGCGCTCCGATAATAAGGCTCTTCCTGAAGCTCACGTTTCTGCAGAACCATTCTATCTGGTCTGCGTAAACATTCGGCGATGACACTTCGACCGAGGCAGGCAGGTTAACGATTGCCTTTCTCTCAATGGTCGGCTCCAGGATATCCATAACAGCATGACAGATCTCAAGAGCAAACTCCGGTTCTGTCTGTGAAAAGCTTTCAGGTGCGAACAGATAGATTACGTCACTGCCTTCCATCCGTTCCGCCTCCCGGCGAATCTGCTCCGCAGCGCTCATCGCCATCCCGACAATGTCCGCCTTCGTTTTTCCGAACACTGTCTCCCGCTGAACGGGGGAGGTAGGTACGTAGAAATTGACGATCACCTTTCGGGCCCCCCGAATGGATTCAAACGTCCGCCCGATGAGGTCTGGACGCGACTGGGTAATCACCTGTATTGCTACATCATCGGGGATCATGTCGTTGTCGATAAGAGAGCGGACAAAGACAAATTCCGGATCATTTGCCGCCGGGAAACCCACCTCGATCTCCTTGAACCCCATCTCAACAAGCAACTGAAAAAATTCAAGCTTCTGTTGCACATTCATGGGCGATGCCAGTGCCTGGTTGCCATCCCTCAGGTCCACGCTGCACCATCTCGGCGGATGCTGGATCGTTTTCGAGGGCCATTCGCGGTCGGGCAGTTCAAGGGGATTCAATGGTTTGTATTTCTTAACGGGGAGAAACATCCTCTCATTCCTCACATGACATTCCCGGAGAATGACGGTACTGCTTTCGTGAATTGCCTGTGTATTATATCCAGTCCCCCAAAATGGTTCCGCATGTCGACAAGCCGCGCTACCTCCTCGCTGCACGGATCATGAAAGACCTCGATACGGGAACCCGACTGTGCCACCCGTCCGCCGTAATAGACTATCATTCTGTCGGCCAGAGTGTAAGCCTCGACCAGATCATGCGTAACAAGTATGACCGGTATGTTGAACTCATGTCTTATCTCTTTCAGTAATGATCTCATCTCGATCCGTACGGTGTTGTCCAGCGCAGAAAAGGGCTCATCAAGAAGAAGAAGTTTCGGTCTCCTTGCAAGTGCCCGGGCAAGGGCAACCCGCTGTTTCTGCCCGCCTGATATTTCCGAAGGCAATTTATGGGCAAGCCCTTTCAGGTGAAAGCGCTCGACTATCTTATCGGTTAACAGGCGCCTTTCATTCCTTTTCATACCCTTTATACCGTAGATGATATTCTTTCTCACGGTCATATGGGGAAAAAGAGCAAGATCCTGGAATACATATCCGAAGGGACGTTTCCGGGGTGGCACCATGATTTTTCCCGCATTGTCAAAATACACTTCGTCATCACATCGTACTGTACCTTCGTCGGGTCGCATTAATCCTGCAATCATCTGGAGTGTCATTGACTTGCCGGCCCCGGAATACCCGAAGAGAACCGTCAACTCGTTGGCCATCGACCATGCGACGTCCAGTTCAAAGCCCTTCACCCTCTTCTTCAGCGTAACCGACAGCACCACTATATAATCCTCCTGCTGTACCTGTTTGCTACGTATAGAAATATCACGGACATGAAAGTCAGCATCAGAACCATCCTGTTGGCCCCCGGCCAGTCTCCGCCTCCCGCCAGGGACCAGATAGCTATCGGCATCGTATCAGTCCTCCCGGGCATGTTCCCTGCGAGCATCAGCGTGGCGCCAAACTCTCCCAGCGCCCTCGCAAATGAGAGCACGACACCCGCAATGATGCCTTTACCTGCGAGGGGGAATATTACCTTCAGGGCGGTCTCGAATTCCGACCTGCCCAATGTATAGGACGCATTGATCAGCTTCTCATCCACTGACTCGATCGCCGCCCGCGTAGTCTTTATCATAAGGGGTAACGCGACAACAAAGGATGCAAGCACAGCCGCATACCAGGTAAACATGAGACTGAAACCGGTCATATCATAAATTATCTTTCCGATATAGCCGTTCCTGCCGAAGATGACAATAAGATAGTAACCCGTTACCGTCGGCGGCATCACGAGCGGCAGGGTTAACAGGATATCCATAACCTCTTTCCCCGGGAAATTCTTCTTCGCCAGGACGTAGGCAATCCCCGTTCCGAATAACATCACCAACAGCGTGGCAACTGATGCTACCTTAAGTGACAGTTTTAGAGAAAAAGCCAGTGAGCTTTCCATACAATACCTTTCTACCTTTCGAATATCCTGAATCCGTATTTCCTCAGGATATCCCGCCCTTCTTTTGAAAAAACGGCAGCGATAAATGCATCTGCCGCCTCTCTGTTATTAACACCCTTTACAACTCCAATGGGATACTTTATCTCTCTGTGGCTTCCGCGCGGAGCCTTCTTTATAACCACCTTTACATCTCTCCTGCCCAGCATTGCATCGGTAGAATAGGCAAGTCCTGCATCGACTTCACCCCGTGCGACATAATCTAATACCTGCCTTGCGTGTTCTGCAAAGACTATCCTGTCTTTGACTGCGTCCCATACCCCCGTACTTTGCAACACTTCCTTCGAATACATCCCTACCGGCGTTGTATCCGGATTGCCAATGACAATTCTCTTTATTGACTCATCCTTAAGATCGCTGAAAGACCCCGGATCGAATCCTGAATCGCCGGGGACTATAACAACAATCTCATTACCTGCAAGAATACGCATCGTGCCCACTGCAATCATTCTCTTATCCAATAGTCTTCTCATTTCCTTCACCGACGCCGAGGCAAAGATATCAACCGGCGCACCAGCCTCAATCTGCTGCCTCAGCTTGCCCGATGAATTGAAATTCAGCAGCACGTCAACATCAGGATGGTGCTCTTCAAAGAGTTTTTCTATCTCCTCAAAAGGCATCTTCAAGCTCATGGCAGCTGATATCGATAACTCGTCATAATGAAACGCTTCCACCCCTTTAACCTGCATAAAACACAATGCAAGAAGAAGTGATATGGTCAATATTATCGTGCAGGACTTAATCCTTACCGGCCGTACAAACCCCATTCAGCCTCCCACTCCTCAATTGTCTGCGCGCATCGCTTTATTTGTCTTCCCCATACATACAGGACAGTTTTTATCTCTACGGATATTCAGCCTGGTAAAATCCATATTCAACATATTAAATATGAGCATCCGGTTTTTCAGGGGTTTTCCAAAACCTGTCAGCAACTTTATCGCTTCAATACTCATAATGCACCCAAGCATTCCGGATACTGCACCGAGAACGGGAAACCCCAGTTCTTCCCATTCGGGGTCATCATCAGGATACAGGCAGTTCAGACACGGAGTTTCCCCCGGGATAACATTGAACAGATAACCCTCCATCCCGTTCATTGCTGCTTCTACCATCGATATACCCCTTTCGATGGAAGCATAGTTAAGAACTCTCCGCTCGGCAAAATTGGGACGGGCCGAAATGGCTACCTGCACACCTTCAAGCAATTGCACTGCATTTTCCCTGGTAATCCTCTTATCGTAAATTTCTATTTCGACATCAGGATTAATCTCTTCGATCGTCCTCTTCCCCTGGATGACTCTTCTCTTGCCAATCCAGTCATGACGCATGAGAATCTGCCTGTTCATATTCGAAAGAGTCAGGTTGCCCGGATGAACGAGTATCATCCTGCCTATCCCGGCAATGGCAAGATAAACTGCAGCGGTTCCTCCCAGCCCTCCAATCCCCGCGACAAGAACGGTCGACTCTTTAAGTTTCCTTTGACAGGCCGGGTCGAACCCCTGGAGCATCAACTGTCTCCGGTATCGATCCATTTCTCTTTCCGATAATTCTTTCATATATCACAGCCAATCCTGTCTTTCCTCTTTATAGCCGGAAAAATTACCCGTCTATCATTGACGGGGAGTTAATTCACCATTTCGCAATAATCTTCGCCTATGCGGGCATTCAGCAACTCAAGTTCAATATCCTTATCTTCACCTACAATACCGCATGCATCGGCCCTGCACTGCATGCAGTGGGTCATCTGCGGAATGTGCTCGGAACACTGTTCGCGCATCGTGTGGATCATTTCGCGGGACGGCCTCTTCAGGTGTCCAAACTCACCCTGTGGTATTAGTGGGATGATATTGTGAATTTCCGCTCCTCTCCGGCCGGCAAGCCACGCGATATAGGGTATCTCCTTGTCATTCATACCGGGGATATATACGCTGTTCACTTTTACTACCAGTCCCGCGTCGACGGCATTTCTCAACCCTCGCCACTGGTTAAATGAAAGACAGTCGGCAGCAGCCCTGCCATGATACCGCACTCCCCGGTAGTACACCCAGGAGTAAATCCGCTCTGCCGCTTCCGGGACAACGGCATTGATCGTAATTGTGATACTCCTCACGCCGATCCTCACAATCTCCTCTAACCGGTCGGTAAGCAATAGCCCGTTTGTCGAGAGGCAGAGAACCAATTCCGGGAACTCCCGCCTGACGGCACGCAATACATCGAAGGTCCTGTTGTTCGCCAGCGGGTCTCCGGGTCCTGCGATTCCCACGACGCTCAGGTTGTAGTTCCGGTCCACCATGGTCCGCACCCGGTTCACGGCATCTTCTATTGTCAATATCCTGCTGGACACCCCGGGCCGCGACTCGTTTGCACAATCATAATCCCTTATACAGTACTTGCACTGAATATTGCACGCCGGTGCAACGGGCAAATGAATACGCCCGAACTTTCCATGGGCATCTTCATTAAAACAGGGATGATTATTCATCGCATCACTGTATTTCCTGATCGCTCTTTTCTTTTCCATATCCAACCGCCTTTTTTCTGCCACCTGCAGACATCGATTTAAAGAGATTTCTCTTCTTTTCTTCCCGTGTAACCCTGTAGCAATAACAATTCTTTTTCAGCCACGGATTTACACATATTGAAACGGACTCTTTTTTTATCCGCGCTTATCTGCATCTAATTTCTTCTTTTAAAAGCAACAGGCGTGCCAATTATGAAAGTAATTGATTTAATGGAATATTCAAAGGAATGACGCTATGGAATGAAATACATTAATGTTCAATAACTACAAATTTGTAGCAGGAGACTTTTTATGCGACGGATTTACACGGATAAATACAGATCAAAAAAACATTTCTGAAAAGATTAAGAGGAAGCTACGGCAGGAACCGTCTCATGCAGGTAAGATCCGTTTCCTTCCACCCGAGTTTGCTGTAAAATGTTAGTGCCTTGATATTGGAAACGTCACGGAGCAATTGCAGCCGTGAAATCCCGTGATCCTTGCACCACCGGCAGATCCCCGCCAGCAGACCTTTCCCGATACCCCTGCCTCTACTGTCTTTCCGCACGACCAGGTCTTCTACCAATCCGGTATTTCCACCTTCGGCAGTAGAAAAAAGGAGTTGCACCGAACACATCCCAATAATCTTTATTCCATTATCCGCAACCACCACAAGTGACCTTCCGGATTTGTCGTTCACCAAAAGGCTTAAACCGCGCTCCTGCTTTTCCATGTCAGGCATAAAATCCTTTTCTATCAAGAATAGCTCCTCAAGAAGACGGCACATATCGGGGATATCCTCAAACCTCGCCTGCCTGACTGAAAATTCCATATTTACCCATATCCGAGGGACATACTGTTATATCTCAATATGCGTATGGCACTTTTTTGTACAGATCTTCTCGCATGCTCCGCAACCTATGCAGTTTTCCGGATGCGCAACCGACATCACCTTATTCCCCATATCATCTCCATACTCGTCCTCTCCCTCAAAGGGTTTTTCGATAAGTTCAACTACGTCCCTGCCACAGACTTTATAACATCTGCCGCAACCGATACATCTTTCCATGGCTATGGATTCCAGAAATCGGGGAGTCCAGGGCATCCCGCCCCTTGTGTAATAAACAGCCTGACTCATATCTTCTCCTTTCTAACCCGGATAATTTATAAACCATCACTGCGGACGGCGGATACGGTAAAATCCGCGTGCGCCTGTGGCTGAATTGAATTTTACGCTATCGCCTCCCCGTTCTTCTCTCCGGTCCTTATACGAACGGCACCTTCAACCGGTGAAATAAAAATCTTTCCGTCGCCGGCTTTACCTGTCTGATTAACCTTTATGAGAGCCTTCACGATCTTGCTGACTGCATCATCGGGGACGACAATCGTGAGGAGTCTCTTCGGCACATAGAGTGCCTTTTTGGGCAGAGTATGTTCAAGGGCATACGAAGATGGCGTCGGTTTCAGTTTCACAGCTGTACAGAAGCTGTCAGGCATCTCCGAGTCCATCTCGGCACACATTGCACCTCTCTGTCTGCCCCGTCCGTCCACGCTCTGAATAGTAAGTGACGGATAATCCAGTTCTTCAAGCACCTGTTTTGTCTCAGGAAGCTTATGTCTCCTGATAATGACCGTGATCTCCTTCATAGCACTGCCTCCCCGGTTCTCACAGTATAAGCGCCATCTACCGGGCTGACGAATACCTTACCGTCGCCCACAAAACCCGTCTTCGCCTTATCCTGGATGATTCCCACAACTTTTTCCATCTCCTCGTCATTGACTACCATCATGATAAGCGTCTTGGGAAGTTCATCATAATGCACCGGCCCGACCTGGAGTCCTTTCTGTTTTCCTCTCCCGAATACCGGCATCTTTGTCAATGACGGAAATCCGGCGCCTTCAAGCGCCAGGACTACCTCCTGCTCTTTTTCCGGTCTTATAAATGCCCTGATCATCTTCATTGTTATTTCCTCCTTTTTATTAATTCAGAAGGCGGGATCAAGAATCCAGTATCCGGAACACATGTATTCCATCCTCTGACCCCTGTCTTCTGTATTCTGAATCCTCTCTTTTTATTCTTCCATCGCCTTTTTAAGCCACGGCGGGGGCGATGTCACCAGTGATTCAAAAAGTTTCCTGAGCTCATCCTCAATGGGAACGGGCTCCTTCACCTTTACAGGCATTATGCCTTTCCCTGCAAGCCTGGCCGCCGAAGGCCCTCCGATATCAGTGAGGCAAATGATCCTGCAGTCTTCAAGTGCATCCACTTTTTTCCGTACCCTGTCTTCATGAATTTCCCCCTTGCCCTTTGTTTCTTCAATCTCAGTATCTCTTCCTTCCGCAAACTTCCTCATCTCGACAAAGTTATAACCCTCAGATGTAAAATCATAGACAGCAAACATCCCGCACCGTCCAAAGTGTTCATCTACATTTTTCCCGTCTGTTGTTGCAAATGCCACCTTCATACATTCACCTCCTTTACCTTATTAAGACACAGATTTTCGCCGATTAATACAGGCAGTAATTTGAGTTGCGTGTTGTAAGCAAAACTCATAACCCGAAAGTCCTGATATGCTAAAACCCCGGAAATCTGCGTTCATCTGCATCCTCGCAATCCTTAAAGTATTAAATTTGCTATTTCGTTAATCATCGTCAGCGTTCCTCTGTATCCGATAGTAACTTTTGTTGTATTCCCAAGAACCTTGTATACCGGGAACCCCATCTGATAAAGGGGGACACCAAGCTTCCCTGCTGTACCTTCTGCGTGTGAGTTTGAGATTAAGAGATCAAAATCACCTTCAACGGAAAAAAGGTCTCCCACTACAACACTTTTTGCATGAATCCTTTCAGCCGCCATGGAATATTCTGAAATTATTGAAAGCTCAACATCTGCTCCCATCCTCTCCAGCACGCTTGATATCTGCACCGAAAGGTCGGGCTCCAGTGCAAGGCAGACCTTCTTATTCCCAAGGCACGAATGAGCGTCTCTCATACCGTCAACAAGCACGCTCCTCTGCCTCTCATATCTCTGAGGCATCCGCCTGCCGCTTATTGCAGAAAGGGTCTCCATGAATGCATCCATATCCCGAAGGCCGGAAACGCTCTCAATTACCCTGTATTCAATGCCGAATCGTTCTTTCAAAACCCTTGCCGGACCTTTCATGCTCAGGCCTATCGCTATGCTAACCCCGGAACCACCCATTGTCGCTATCTCACCGGTCTTTGTACCACCGGAGGCAATTGCTGAGAACTCCTGTCTGCTTCCGTCAAGTGCGGAAAGGTCGGGCAGAATAACCGGCTCGAGGCCAAAGGATTCAATCATTTCACGCAGCTCTGTAAAGTCAGCAGGACTCAGGTGCGAACCAACAAGGACATTTATTTTAGAGTCCCTGCTCAAGAGTCCGGCATCAAGAGAGCCTGTACGGTCTTCTACTCCTGCCTCCTGCCCCCTTGCCACCTCCTCTATAACCGCCTCTACAGCCTTTGCATATCCCGTCTCTAACCCCCCTTCATAATCAGGCGTAGAGACATTAATAATCCTGACTCCTGCCTCCTGACTCCTGAATTCCTTGACTGCACCCGTTACATCATCGCCCTTGATCTCTGAAAGCCCTGAAGTAAGGACACCTATCAGGTCCGGCTGCTGTTTTTCGATAACCCCATGCACAACCTTGGTCAGGGTTTCATCGCTACCCATCACAACGTCCTCGGTAAAGAGTTTTGTGCTCAGAAGGGCTATGGGCTCTCTGAAGTGCTTTGTTATAAGAACCTTTGCCAGAAAGTTACAGCCCTGTGCCCCGTGAATGACGGGAAGCGCCTTGTCTATCCCCTGCAGGGCGATTGCAGCCCCTATGGACTGGGAGTGTTTTAAGGGGTTTATCATCACATCCCTATCGGTTTTAGTCTTCAAGGGATTAGAAACAGTTTGCCTGCTGATTCCTGACCCACAAACCTCATTCCCATTGAAAAACCTGATGCTGTTGCTTATCTGCTCCGCAAGGTTTATAAGCCCGTCATATCCGGCATAGGCGGTGTGCCTCTCCTGATTAACGTCCACAAAAGGGAACCCTTCTTTCATGGCAAGATAGAGGTTCCGGCCACCTGCCACAAGGATATCCGCTCCTCTCTCCTTCATAAGCCTCCTAAGGTTTGCCGGTGTAACATCCTCAATGAGAGGGGCATCCGCGCCAAGTATGGCCTTCATCTTCTCCTCGTCCTCAAAAGTGCTCTTCCTGGTGCCCACTGCAACCACCTCGATCCCGAGGTCAAGGAGGGCTGAGATAAAAGACCAGCTCTTGACTCCGCCTGTATAGAGCACAGCTCTTTTGCTTCTAAGATGTGAATACGCCTTTAATTTTTCATCGAGTTTTTTCTCTTTGCCGGCTATAATCTTTTCAACTTTTTCTATCAGATTCACTTTGTGAAAATTTATGTTTGAGGATTTATTTTCATAAAATCTCCCCTCACCCCTCTTTGCCAAAGAGGGGGATTGAGTCTCCCCCTTTGGCAAAGGGGGATTATGGGGGATTTTAAAATGCAAATCAGCATTAGTTCCGTCTGTGTTCTGTAACCCCCTGGCTATTGCCCTCAACGTCTTTGCCATCTCGGTCTTGCCGAAAAAGGAGACCTCGACATAGGGTATCCCGTACTTTCTCTGCATCTCCCCGGCAACGTTCACGAGGGCACGGCTGCAGACCACTACATTCAGATCCGCTCTGTGTGCATAGGTTATCTCTTCAAGTGTTGCATCCCCTGTAATCCTCGACATGATCCTTATGCCTGCCTCCTTAAGCACGGGCTCAACAAGCCACAGGTCACCTGCAATGTTATACTCGCCGATAAGGTTTATAGACAACCCTTCTCCCGGGTAATCAGGGGGAGGCTCGCCCGTACCTATTACATAATCAAGCAAGACCTCTCCGGCTATCCTGTTTCCGAGGTTTTTAGGGCCGACAAAACCGGGCGCATTAACGGGTATCACCTTTACGCCGCAAAGCTCCTCTGCCTTCCTGCAGACGGCATCCAGGTCCTCTCCGATAAGGCCGCTCACACATGTGGAGTAGACAAAGATTGCCTTGGGGTGTACGGACTTGCACGCCTGGACAATGGCATTGAGGAGCTTGGATTCAGAGCCGTAGACAATATCTATCTCATCGATGTCGGTTGTAAAGCCCATTTTGTAAAGCTCACCTTTTG
>BDTO01000026.1 GCA_002897855.1 bacterium BMS3Bbin05 | reverse complement strand
AAACAGAGAGCAACGCCTGAGAAAAAGAAAAGGCTTAAGGGGAAGAAAAGGAATGAATAAATCATATTATGCGCACAGCCTTGATGGCAGGCCGGTTTCAGAGTGGCAGTTGCTCGATGAGCATCTGTTGAATGTTGCAGAGCTTGCGCGGACATTTGCCGAAGAGTTCGGGGCTGGTGAATGGGCTTATCTGGCGGGGTTGTGGCATGATATTAAATCAGAGCAATTATCGAAAGGGGGCTAATAAATGAAACCATATTCTATTTCATTAGAAATATCCGGAGCGACTGCGATGTGGACTAGACCGGACACGGGAGATTCTCCGGTTAGCTATCCTGTTCCGACATGGTCAGCGGCAAAGGGGATATTTGAATCTATTGTTCGACTTGAGACGGTTGATATAGTCCCGTCTATGGTTGAAATTTGTGCGCCAGTTGTTTATCACAATTATGTAACAAATTACGGTGGGCCATTGCGGAAAAGTAAAATAATGCCTAATGGCAGTTACCAACTTTTGGCTACGGTGTTGATAAATATTTGTTATCGCCTTTATGCAGAAATCAGACCAGCCGAACATAATCGTCCGTTATCAGAGAAAGCATTGCAACAGAAGAACAAAGGGTTTAATGACCGCCATGCCTGTCTGGCTATGTTTAATCGACGGTTAAAGCAAGGGCAATGTCATGATATTCCATTTCTCGGTTGGCGTGAATTTGCTCCGGATTATTTAGGGTGTTTTCGTGATCAGACGAAAGTGGATGAGAGTATAAATATGAAGCTCCCAAGTTTTTTGTTCAGCGTTTTTGATCTGTCAGGAATTAAGAAGCCAATATTTAAGCAAGATGCAGAAATAAAAAGTGGGAGGCTCGAATATGTTAAATGAACTAAGAGACCTTACACGAAGTCTTTCGGCCTCAGGGGTTGAGTTTACAGACTGGCATCAAAATTTCAAAAAATGTCCTAAAAGTGGTATGACCTGTTTCATTTATCTCAATGAACGTGGCGATATTGAAGGTATAAAATTTCCTGAACCTAATTTTGATATAACGACAATCAGGAAATGGGAAAAGTCAAATGGCTGTTCATTCCCTGCATTTAATGTGTCTCCTCTTTTCAAAACAGATGACAAAGAAATGATAAAAGAAATAAGTCAAATCAAAAAAAACCTGCAAAAAAGCAAACCTATAGATGTATTAAAACTCAATGAGCTTATTAATAATTGTCATATTAACTGGGATGAAACTACACTTTCCAATATTGGTCGCTGCCTGTCGAGGGCAAGAATAGAAATAAAAGAACAACTTATAGACGTACCACACAAATACTCATCAATACAAATATTATTTGAAAGAGCTAAAAACATTGAGGTAAAAGCATTTCATGAACAAATAAAACACCAACTATTGCAGCAACGAAGTAGGACTATAAATTCAAACTTGATAGATATACTTTTTCAAACAAGTAAAACCGCAAAGAAAGTTCAGGTGATTTTTGAGATTTCGGATTGGGCGGTAATGGGCGCAAGTTATCCCCCAAATCATCCTAATATTCAAAGATGGATGAATGACAGAATGATTCATTTCAGTAGTGAAAATAGATCAATTGGAACGATAGACAAAGACGCTTTTAACAGAAGTTCCGATGGATGGGAAGAAAAACTTCCTTCTGTGCGCGTGCCAATCCTTGGAAATGTATTTTTGCGTGCAATGAGCAGCGAATCACCTTGTCAAAGGAGATATGGTATGGTAGATGCTTTTTCGTTTCCTATCGGATCAAGTGTTCGGCAGGAGATGAAAGGGTCTCTTGAATGGCTTTCAGACGAAACACGCAAAAATAAAACATGGATTGATTTAACAAGACAAGTTGAAAATGCAACAATTCTCTTCGCATACCCCACAAAAAAAACTGAAACAGTTCCGGAGCTTGCCGGTCTTATGGGTGGGATTGAAAATGCAGCGGCTGACCCCGATGGATCAACATTTTCTGCTATTGCTTCAAGAGTAACGCAGACTCTCAGAGGAATTTCTACCGGCGCATCTGATAATGAAATACGAATATTTGTTCTTTCTAAAAGACCGGGAGATGCAAGGACAAAAGTTATAGTTAGCAGACGCTATAAAGCAGAGCATACAATAGAATCTGCTGAACAATGGCAAGCCGGATGCCGAAATATCCCGAATATTAAAATCAGGCAATTTGAAGACAAAACGCCTGCATGGAAAGAATGCTTAGTTCCATTCCCGGCAGAAGTCGTCTGGTGCTTGAATACTGTATGGAGGAGACAGGGAACATATGCTGAGAGAATTTACGGATTTTCAGTTAATGATGCATTAAGCCTGCTGTTAGACGATGGCAATGAAGTAATCAGGCTTTCTTTGAGAGCGATAGACGCTATTGTTAGGAACTGCACATCATTGCTTTTAGCTATTGGTCAGGGAAACACCTGTTTCTCAGTTTTTAAGATGAACAAGAAGTTTGAAAAACAAGCGTTGTTATTACCATCAATTCTTGGATTGTTGCTTTATAAAAATGGAATAGAGAAAGGAGGATTTATGAATTCACCTGCTTATCTTGTAGGTCGGTTTCTAAGCCTTGCTGACGATCTTCATCTGAAATATTGTCAACATGTACGAAAAGGTTCAATCCCGCCACAACTCGTTGGCAATGCTTTGATGCCGACTGCTTTGGAGACACCTGAAAAGGCTTTGAGCATGCTTAGTCAGAGGATACTTCCGTATCAGGCATGGGCAAAGACACTATCAGGCGATGAGAAAGATGTCGGTTTAGTCAAATCTTTTTTAGGAAAGATTGGTGCAGTTACAAGTCAAATAAATGAAAGTCAGATCCCGCATATGTGTTCAGATACTGATAAAGCACAAATGCTTCTCGGCTATTTAGCACGATCAGAGAAATCAGAATAAAACAAATTTTATGTAAGGAGGAATACGATGTCAGATCAAAACATTGTCCGTGCAACAGGTCTTTTAGTTATCGAAGCTATAAATTCTAATCCCAACGGTGACCCTGACCGTGAGAGCGATCCCCGTCAGCGTCCAGATGGAAAGGGGGAAATCTCGCCTGTATCTTTTAAACGAAAACTGCGGGACTTGGTGGAAGATAAGGAGGGGCCTGTATGGCAAGCTTTAGCAAGCAAGCTTGAACTTGCATCTGATGAATTTGGAATATTGGAGAGCCGGAAATCAACCTTGAAAGAGATTCGTGACCTTACTGAGAAAGAATTTATTAGTAAATATTGGGATGGTAGAGTTTTCGGAAATACGGAACTTGAAAAAGGGCGAAAGGTACCCGTTAAAACCGGAGTAGTGCAGTTTGGCTTAGGAGTGTCTATCGCACCAATTAGAATCGAGCGAATGACTACTACTAATCCTCCAGTCGAAGCGGATAAGTCAGTCGGCATGGCACCGCTTGGCTATCGTATTGTTGAACATGGAGTGTATTGCATGCCTTTTTTTGTCAATCCCAGCGCAGCGCACAAGTCGGGCTGTACAACTAAAGATATTAAGTTACTGCTTGCTTTGATTCCTCATGCCTATGCACATTCTAGGTCGTACGTTCGGCCTAATGTGGAAATACTACATGCATGGTTTATTGAGCACAAATCACCTCTCGGCTCATGCCAGGATTATAAGCTTATAGATGCGCTCACTCCCCAAAAAAAACAGGACACTGATAAACCGTCTATGTCACGGGATGAGTATGATATTCCTACATCTCTACCTGAAGACCTTAAAAACAAGATTGCCTCAGCAAAGGATATTATGGAGTCCTGAAAAAATGTACTTAGCACACAGCAAAAAAGGCGATATCTCTGCGCAATCTTATCAAGCGCACGTCTGCAATGTATATGAAATGGCGTTTGGTAATGCTGCGAACGCCGGAGCATATTCCAAATATTGCGCGCTCATGAAGGATGCCGTTGCTTTTGCTGCACTCTATCACGACTTAGGTAAGCTTGCGCCTGAAAACCAGAAGGTCTTAAAAGTTCGCAGTAGAGAGAGTCTTCCAGTGAATCATGTTGATGCAGGTGTAGCTGCATTGCAATCAGGTGGTTTGTCATTAGCTGAGAATCTTGCAGCCTTATTTGTTTATTCGCACCATATCGGATTGCAGTCATTGCCGGACGAAAATGCGAAAGGCAAAGGGAATATTTTCCGTGATGTGTCACTTAATCAGGAAGGGAGACCTGTTAAGGAAATTATAGATAAAGGGTTGAGTGTTTATCTTGAATCTCATAAGGAGATTTTAAGCGACCTGCCTGAGATGATAAAATCTGAATGGCATGGTATAGCGCCGACACCTCTATTCATGCGAATTGCTCTTTCATGTCTTGTGGATGCAGATCATACCGACACCGCTCGTCATTACAACAACGCTGTCCCCGAAGGTGAGATTTTGCTTTGCCCAGACAAGCGGCTTGCCTTATTGGATAAATATGTTGCGAGGCTTGCTAAGAAAAAATCGGGTGATGTCAAAAGAAATAAACTTCGACAAGCGATATATGAGACATGCCGCAATGCCTCTCCATCCGATAAAGGGTTCATTACCTGTGACAGCCCTGTAGGAACCGGAAAAACGACTGCTGTTATGGCGCATTTGTTGAATGTGGCAAAGACCAAAAAATTGCGAAGAATCTTTGTCGTGCTTCCTTTTACCAACATCATTGACCAGTCAGTAGATATTTATAGAAATTTGGTTTTGTCGGGCGAGGACCCTGAGAAAGCAGTTGCAGCGCATCATCACAAAGCCGAATTTGAAGACTTGTCGTCACGTGTTTTCTCCTTCTTGTGGAATGCTCCTATAACAGTTATTACTGCCGTGCAGTTTTTTGAAACTCTGGCAAGTAATCGTCCTGCCTCACTGCGAAAGCTTCATCAGCTTCCGGGTTCTGCGATATTCATTGATGAGGCACATGCAGCGCTGCCTGCTCCTCTATGGGCGCAGGCGTGGAAATGGCTTCAAGAACTCGTCGATAACTGGGGGTGTTATGTTGTCCCTGCATCCGGCTCTCTTAACCGGTTTTGGGAATTGGAAGAATTTTCAAAACCGCCATCAAAGAATATACCTGAACTTGTTGATGAGACCGTGAGAAAATCGGCATTGCAAAGCGAATCAATTCGTATAAATTATAAAAGGGAGCCTGACTCGCTTAGTGCAGATAAAATTTGTGATTGGATAAAAGAGCTGCAAGGACCAAGATTGGTTATCTTGAATACTGTACACTCTGCTGCATCAGTTGCCAAAAAGCTGTTTGAATCATACGATGATAGAAGATTTGTTGAGCATCTTTCTACAGCATTAGCTCCAGTTCATCGAACGGCAATACTTGAAAGAATAAAAGAGAGGCTCAAAAATCCTGATGATA